>VXPR01000342.1 GCA_009839405.1 Gammaproteobacteria bacterium | reverse complement strand
TACTCGCGTAAGCTCGTCGGCAGCGTCAGATGTTTTTAAGATACTGGTGCATCGTCGTCCGCAAACGAGGGCTGGTGAGAGATGCGGTCTAGGCCGGGACTTCCCGCCTTGCCGATAGGGTGTTTGTGTTGAAGCCGAGGACGTGCATTCGGCCGATGTAGCGGGCGTGTTCGATCTTTAGGCAGCGGTCCATCACCACGGCGATGCCGGCGTCGCGGGCTTGGCTGGCCGCCTCTTCGTGGATCACGCCGAACTGCAGCCACAGGGCCTTGGCGTTGATGGCGATGGACTCCTCCACGATGCCGGGCACGGCGTCTGGTGCGCGGAACACGTCCACCACGTCCACCGGTTCCGGGATTTCGCTGAGGCTCGGCCAGGAGCGTTCGCCGAACACCTCGCTCTCGCGGGGGTTGACCGGGATGACGCGGTAGCCGTGGCGGCGGGCGTAGAAGCCGACGAAGTTGCTGGCGCGCAAGGGGTTCGAGCAGAGCCCGACGATGGCTACGGTTTGGGCATTGTGGAGGATGGTCTGGATGGTTTCGGGGTCCTGCCACGCCTCCATGTTTTCGACTTCAGCCAACTTGCGCGAATCCTTGTTCGAGGTCCCAGAGGAGGTCTTGCGCGTCCTCGAGGCCGATGGAGAGGCGGATGGTGCCGGGGCCGATGCCGGCGGCGGCGAGTTCGTCGTCGGTGAGCTGGCGGTGGGTGGTGCTGGCCGGGTGGATGATGAGGCTCTTGGCGTCGCCGACGTTGGCGAGATGGGAGAACAGGCGCACGCCGCGGATGAAGTCCTGGCCGGCTTGGCGGCCACCGTCCAGGTCGAAGCAGAAGACTGCGCCAGCGCCTCGGGGGAGATATTTGCCGACGAGACCTTCGTACTTCGACCCGGCAAGACCCGGATAGCGCACCGAAGTCACGTCGTCACGCTCCGCGAGCCATCCGGCGACGTCACCCGCATTGCCGACATGCCGATCCATGCGCAGCCCCAGCGTCTCGATCCCTTGCAGGAACAGGAAGGCGTTGAACGGGCTCATGGCACCGCCCAAGTCCCGCAGCGTCTCGGCGCGCAGCTTCATCAGGTAGCCGTAGGTGCCGAAGGTCTCGTGGAAGGCGAGACCGTGGTAGGCCGGCGACGGCTCGGCGATGATGGGGAAGCGGCCGTTGGACCAATCGAACTCGCCGGCATCCACCACCGCGCCGCCGATGCTGGTGCCGTGGCCGCCGAGGAACTTGGTGGCGGAATGCACGACGATGTCCGCGCCCCAGTCGAGCGGGCGGCAAAGCCAAGGGGTCGCGAAGGTGTTGTCCACCAGAAGAGGCGCGCCGGCATCGTGGGCAACGTTGGCGACGGCCTCGATGTCGAGCACGTTGCCGCCGGGGTTGCCGATGGTTTCGCCGAAGAGCAGCTTGGTTTCGTCGCGCACGGCATCGGCCCAGTTCTGTGGCCGGTCTGGGTCGACGAAGGTGACTTCCAGCGAGAGCTTGCGTTCGAGGTGCTTGAGCTGGGTCACCGTGCCGCCGTAGAGGGCGGCGCTGGCCACCACGTGATCGCCCGGTGCGAGCAGGGTGAACAGAGCCGACGATTGCGCCGCAAGGCCGCTGGCGAAGGCCACGGCGCCAATGCCGCCTTCGAGGTTGGAGAGCCGTTCCTCGAACGCCGCCACGGTGGGATTCATGATGCGGGAATAGGTGTTGCCGTACTCCTGCAGGTTGAAGTAGGCGGCGGCGGACTCTGGGTCCTCGAAGACGTAGCTCGTCGTCTGGAAGATGGGGATGGCGCGGGCGCCGGTGGTGGGATCGGGCCTGGCGCCGGCATGGATGGAGCGGGTGTGGAAACCGAACTCGCGGTCGGGCCGGTGTTCTTCGGACATGCTCAAGCCGCGAGCTTAAGGGGAGAACCGTCGGCGGTTTCGAGTTGGGTGGACGTGCTGCGAGTGGCCGCGAGCACGGTGCCAGCACCGACGCCGACAACCGTGCCAACGCGACGCGTTCCATCCAGCAAGTCGTCGCCAATGGCCGGACGGGCTTTGCCTGACGGTTCGTAGCGTCGCAACCGAACCTTGACCTCACCTCGGTGCTGGGCGCGCGCGACCACTTCTTGGCCGAGATAGCAGCCCTTGGCGAAGCTGACGGCGCCGATGTCGGTGAGGCCAATCATCTGTGGCAGGAACGACTCCGATGTGTCCGCATTGACGACCACGAACGCCGCCTCGGCAAGAGCGTCTGCCAGCACTTGAGCGTCGTCGCCGGCACGGCATGCGGTGGGCGCCAAGGCAAGTTCCGGCGGCAGTGCAGCCCGCTCCAATCTCGAGCGGGAGAACAGCAGGTATTTGCGCATTTCGCGTTCGAGGGCGTCGGCCACAGAGCCGTCCACGAGCAAAATCACGACCTCCGAAGTGCCGGCTACCCAGCCGTTTGCCAGCACCCGTCCCTTGAGCGTGCACCATGCCATCGGCAGCCCTGCGCGCGGCTCGATCTCGTTCATGTCGGCAGTGAGATACCCTTGCAGGAACTGGGCCGCATCCGCGCCCGCCAACTGCAGGGCGACGAGATTGGGGACGCGGCTCCTAGTGGGTTCTGTGTCGGCCATGTAAGAAAGTGTAGCAGCCAGACGATGGAGACAAGGAACGACGCCGCCCGGGCCGACTGCGAACGAGTGCGCTGGCGCAGCCGTCGGGGAATGCTGGAGCTCGATTTGCTGCTTGTGGGCTTTGCGGACAAGTGCTATCCGACGCTGTCAAGGCCCTTGCAGGCAGACTACCGGGCGCTGCTCGAATGCGACGATTGGATCGTGCTCGACTGGCTGCGCGAACGGGAGTCGCCACCGCAGGAGTTCGGCGTCGTGGTCGAGGCCATTCGCGAGTTCAACCGCGGTGAGCCGTAGCTGCTCACCCCGCAATGGAAGGACCGCCGTTGGAAGGAGCGCCGGTGGTGGAGGCCGCGGATGAGGTTCGGTGGTGGCCCGATGGCGAATGGTTCGCGGTTGTGGCGGTCATTCACGTGCTGCTTGCCGCGCCTTGGGTCGCTTGGTTCGGTTGGCCGGCCGTGGTGATGGCCGGACTGTCGCTCGCCTGGCATGGGCGCGCGCTTGCAGGGCGGGAGGTGTGGCGGTTTCGCTTTGTTGATGATCGGGTGGTGATTCTGGCGCCGGAATCGACGCCAGAGACGCCGGTTCCCGTGGCTGTGGCTTCGCCGCTATGGATGACGGATCGTCTGGTGGTGGTTCGCACCCGGCGGCGGATCATCCCAATGCGTGCGGGCCGACTGACGCCGGAGGCCTTCGCCCGGCTGCGACGCGCCTTGCTGGCTGGAGCACGTCCAAGGGGTCGTCGCTGACCGGTGGCACGATACTTGGCCTGGCGATGGGAGAGGTGTGCGGATGGTCTAGGGTGTAGTGCAGCCCACGGCTTTCTCGCCGCATGGTGGCGCACTTGACGATGAGCGCCGCCACCTGGACTAGGTTGCGCAGTTCAATGAGGTCCGCCGAGACCCGGTGGTTGGCGTAGTACTCGTGGATTTCGCGCTTCAATAGCTCAATTCGGCGCGAGGCCCGCGCGAGACGCTTGTCGGTGCGGACGATGCCTACGTAGTCCCACATGAAGCGCCTGAGCTCGGTCCAGTTGTGCGCCAACACGACCTGTTCGTCGGAGTCCGTCACCCTGCTTTCGTCCCAGTCCGGGGCCCACATCACCTCGGCCGGACGGCGCCGTTGGCGGCGGATGTCGTCGGCTGCGGTTTCCGCCAGCACGAGGCATTCGAGCAGCGAATTGCTGGCCAGCCGATTGGCGCCGTGCAGGCCTGTGCTCGCCACTTCGCCGATGGCATACAACCCCGGCAAGTCGGTGCGTCCGCCCACGTCTACCATGACGCCGCCGCATGTGTAGTGTGCCGCCGGCACTACCGGAATCGGCTCTCGGCGCATGTCGATGCCCACCTTCAGGCAGGCTTCCAGAATGGTTGGGAAGTGCGCCTCGATGGCGGCGGCCGGCTTGTGGCTGATGTCGAGATGCACGCAAGGCGCGCCCAGGCGCTTCATCTCGTGGTCGATGGCGCGTGCCACCACGTCGCGTGAGGCGAGTTCGCCGCGGGGATCGAATCGCTGCATGAACGGCGTGCCGTCCGGCAGCAGCAGGCGACCGCCTTCGCCCCGCACGGCTTCGGAGATCAGGAACGAGCGCGCCTCGGGATGGTGCAGGCAGGTGGGATGGAACTGGTTGAACTCCATGTTCGCCACCCGGCAACCGGCGCGCCACGCCATGGCGATGCCGTCGCCGGTGGCGCCATCGGGGTTGCTGGTGTAGAGATAAACCTTGCTTGCACCGCCGGTGGCGAGGGCGACGCTCGGTGCCTCGAATACCTCCACCTGGCCGGTGTGGCGATTGAAAGCATAGGCACCCAAGGCGCGATTGCGACGGCTACCGAGGCGGGCGGCGGTGATGACGTCGATGGCGACACGGCCGGCGAGGATGCGGATGTTGGGGTGGCGGCTGGCATGCTCGATCAGCGTGGTGGCGATGGCGCGGCCGGTGTGGTCGGCCACGTGCAGCACACGGCGACGGGTGTGGCCGCCTTCGCGGGTTAGGTGCGGGCGCCCATCTTCGCCGTCGAAGGCAAGACCCTGCGCGACGATGCGGTCGATGGCGCTTGGCCCGCGCCGCACCACTTCCTCGACAACCGCCTGGTCGCACAGGCCGCCGCCGGCGGCGATCGTGTCGGCTATGTGGGAATCGAAACTGTCGTTGCCGTCGGTGACCGCCGCCACGCCGCCCTGAGCGCGATTGGTGGAACCTCCGCGCACTTCGTCTTTCGAAAGCACGGTGACTTGGGTGCTGTCCGCAAGGTGCAGCGCAAGGGCAAGGCCGGCGGCGCCGCTGCCGACGATCAGAACATCGCTTTGGTAACGTGTTTCCATATCCGGTGTCACATTAGCGTAAAGGGCGCGACGGGCGCAAAAGCGGCTTGACAGAACAACCACCACAGCAAGGTCGTGGCGCCGACACCGACGGCGAGTTGGTGCGGCGCGTCCAGGGCGGTGACGGCATGGCCTTCGACCTGCTGTACCGCCGCCACCGCCATCGCATCCATGCGCTGGTGGCGCGCTTCGTGGCGACCAAGGAGGATGTGGAAGATGTAGTGCAGGAAGCCTTCATCAAGGCGTATCGGGCGTTGCCGCGCTTTCGCGGCGAGAGCGCGTTCTATACGTGGCTCTACCGAATCGCCGTCAACACGGCGAAGAACTTCAACGCCACCCGGATGCGACGACCGCCGCCGGTGGAGCTCGACGCGGACGGCACGGACTCGCCGAACATCGAGTCGCTTCAGGACGGTGCCGACCCGGAGAGCCTCTTGCGCCGCGACGAGCTCGAACGCGTCATCGCCGCCGCACTGGCCGATTTGCCGGAAGATCTGCGCGTTGCGGTAACTCTGCGCGAGTCTGATGGTCTAACCTATGGTGAAATCGCGGCAGTCATGGATTGTCCGGTGGGCACGGTGCGTTCCCGCATCTTCCGTGCCCGTGAAGCCATAGATGCGGCGATTCGCCCGGTGATCGCGGCTGACGCCAGAAGCAGGAGGACGGGGAGGTTCCGGTGAGCCAGGCAAGCAGCTCGGGTGGCGTGCAAGAGTCGCTCTCGGCGGCCATAGATGGCGAGGCTACGCCCGACGAACTTCGCGGCGTTCTGGACGCCGTATCCGACGACGACGACTTGCGCGCAAAGTGGGAGCGCATGCATTTTGCAAGTGCGGTGATGCGTGGGGCGCTGACCACGTCGGCAACTCCCTCGACATCGACTGCGCTCGGAACGAGACCTGGGCGTCGTGTTGCCAAACCCAGCCGCCGGCCGCGTCTGCGGCTGGGGCCATCGGTGGCCGCGGTGGCGGCCGTGCTGGCTGCCTTGACGGTGGTGCTGGTCGCCGGCCTGATGCAGCAGGGCGAGTCGCCGAATCTCGTTGCTGACAGGGAAGCGGCGCCGCCGGCAGCCGCGCCCAATGCAACGACAGCGATGGACCTCCTGCCGTCGGTGCCGGAGGTCGAGCTCGCGCCCATCGACCGCCGCCGCATGAATGCCTACATGCTCCAACATGCCCGTTACAACGCCGCTGCCGGCACAGCCGGCATTCCGCTGGCGCGGGTGCTCGGCGATGCGCCAACTGCGGAGTCGGTAGACGAATGATGCGCCGCGTTCGTGCTTCTCTTGCTGCGGCGAGTGCCGCCCTTGCGCTGGGCGTGGGCGCGGCCATGCCCGAGGACTGGCTGCAGCGGATGGACCAGGCTTTCCGCACCGCCGACTACGATGGCGTATTCAGTTACCTTGACGGCGAACTCAGCGCCTTTCGCATCGTCCACAAGGTCGTCGATGGCGTCGAGCACGAACGGCTCGTGTATCTCGACGGCGCGCGCCGCGAAATCGTCCGCGTCGGCGACGATGTTTCCTGCATCGCCGAGGCCGGCGACGAGTTGCACGCCGTCATCGACCAGCTTCCCGCCGGACCCTATGTCCGCGCCTTCTCGCCGCGCCTTGACGGGCTCGGCGAGCACTACGACGTGCGCCTCAAGGGACAGGACCGGGTTGCCGGACGCACCGCCGTTCGTCTCGCGATCACGCCGCGCGACGAAAATCGCTACGGCTACCGGGTTTGGCTGGACCAGGACACGGCGCTACTGTTGCGCTCGGAACTGCATGATCAGGCAGGGCGCCGGCTGGAGGTGTTCCAGTTCACGTCGCTGCGGACGGGCGACCAAGTGGCCGCCGCCGACGCGAGCCCGAGTGCGATGGGCCTCGTCACCAGTCGCGTACCACCGGCGTCAAGTGGCCCGCTCGCACCCCCGGCTTGGCGTGCCCGCTGGGTGCCTTCCGGCTTCCGCATGACCGACGGCCGCGGCCGTGTTGACACCACCAGCCGCCAAGTAAGCACGCTCCTGTTCAGCGATGGCATTGCCACCTTCTCGGTGTTCGTCGAGGCAGCGCCGGCAAGGGCGCCGGCGCCGGCCACAACCCGGCGTGGAGCAACCTCCCTGCACACCCGCCTCGCCCGGGGACCGGAGCGCCGCAGTCATCTGGTGACCGTGGTGGGAGAAGTGCCGGCAGCGACGGCGCGACGCATCGCGGAGGGCATTCACTATGCGCCTGAGGAAAAGAACAGGGGCAAATGAGGACCGTGCGACGCCGGGAAGAGGCGCCGTCGCACCTGGACCTAACGGAAGCAGCACATGAATGGCTTGATCCGCACCGGCATCGTCGAGGAGTCCGCTGCCGGCACGTGCCGCGTGCGGCTAGACGACGCCACCTGTGCTGGATGCAGCGGTCGTTGTGGCGTCGGGTTCCGCTCGCCACGGGCCACAATCGATGTGCCCGGCAATGCGGCTGTCGGTGCCCGCGTCGAGGTGGAGGCGACCTGTGCTGGCTTCGCCCGAGCGAGCGGCTTGGTCTTCGGCCTGCCGCTCGGGATGGTGGCCGTTGGCATGCTGGCGGTGGCCGCGTTCGACCTCTCGGAGGGATGGCTGATTGCTGCCCTCGTCGTCGGGCTCACCTTGACCGCGGGCCTTGCTCGTCGCTCCCTCGCACCGGCAGCGACCATGCTGCGGCAGCTATAATCCCGAGCGATGACGCAAGCCGAGTCTGTTCGCAACTTCTCCATCATCGCCCACATCGATCACGGCAAGTCCACGCTGTCGGATCGCCTGATCCAGCGCTGTGGCGGCCTTTCCGATCGCGAGATGGCGGAGCAAGTGCTCGACTCCATGGATCTGGAGCGCGAGCGGGGCATCACCATCAAGGCGCAGAGCGTCACCCTGGACTACGCGGCCCGCGACGGTCGCACCTACCGGCTCAACTTCATCGACACCCCTGGGCACGTCGACTTCAGCTACGAGGTTTCGCGCTCCCTGGCGGCGTGCGAGGGGGCACTCCTGGTGGTGGACGCGGCGCAGGGGGTGGAAGCGCAATCGGTGGCGAATTGCTACACCGCCATCGGCCAAGGGCTCGAAGTGCTGCCGGTCTTGAATAAGATCGACCTTCCCCAGGCCGATCCGGAACGGGTGAAGCGGGAGATCGACGAAATCATTGGCCTGCCGGGCGGTGACGCCATCGAGGTGAGCGCCAAGACCGGGCAGGGCGTCGAGGAACTGCTCGAGTACATCGTCGCTGGCGTTCCAGCCCCGACGGGAGATCCGGACGCGCCACTCAAGGCGCTCATCGTCGACTCCTGGTTCGACAATTATCTCGGCATCGTCTCGCTGGTGCGCGTGCTCGACGGCCGGGTGCGCCTTGGCGAGCGCGTGGTGACGAAGACGGTGGGCAAGGCGCACGTGGTCGATCAGCTCGGCGTCTTCACGCCCAAGCGTCGGCGCCGGGACGCCCTCGAGGCCGGGGACGTGGGCTATCTGGTGGCCGGCATCAAGGACATTCGCGGTGCGCCGGTGGGCGACACCATCGTCGCGGCGTCCACCCCGGACGTCGCTGCCGTGCCTGGCTTCGCGGCGGTGAAGCCGCAGGTCTATGCCGGCATGTTCCCAGTCGATTCCGACGATTTCGAGAACTTCCGCGAAGCGCTTGGCAAGCTCTCGCTCAACGACGCATCGCTCTTCTACGAGCCGGAAACGTCGGACGCGCTCGGCTTCGGCTTTCGCTGTGGATTCTTGGGCCTCTTGCACATGGAGATCGTGCAGCAGCGCCTCGAGCGGGAGTATGGACTCGACCTCGTCACCTCCGCACCGACAGTGGTGCACGAGGTGGTTACCGGCGAGGGACGCACGTTGCGCGTAGAGAATCCGTCGCAGTTGCCGGACCCCGGCAACATCGCCGAGATGCGCGAGCCGGTGGCCGCAGTGAACATCCTCGTGCCGAAGGAATACGTCGGCAACGTCATCGGCCTTTGCGAAGAGCGCCGGGGCGTCCAGAAAGGGATGCAGTTCTCGGGCTCGCAAGTGTCCATCGACTACCACATCCCCATGGCGGAAGTGGTGATCGACTTCTTCGACCGACTGAAGTCGGTCAGTCGCGGCTTCGCCTCTCTCGACTACTCCTTCGATCGCTTCGAGCCGGCCCCGCTCGTGCGCCTTGACATTCTCATCAACGGCGACCGGGTCGATGCACTGGCGCTGATCGTGCATCGGGCCGAGGCGCAGTTGCGTGGTCGCGACCTCGTCCGTGCGATGAAGGAGGTGGTGCCCCGACAGATGTTCGATGTTGCCATCCAAGCCGCCATCGGCGGCCAGGTCATCGCCCGGCAGACTGTCAAGGCGCTGCGCAAGAACGTCACCGCGAAGTGCTATGGCGGCGACGTGACGCGCAAGCGCAAGCTCTTAGAGAAACAGAAGGCCGGCAAGAAGCGCATGAAGCAGGTGGGCCGGGTCGAGATTCCGCAGGAGGCCTTTCTGGCCGTGTGTCGACTGTGACGCCCCTTGGGCTCGGCGCGGGAAAGGAACTAGGAGGCTGCGCCGTAGAGAACGGCGCTGGCTTCTAGCCGTAGCTGCGAGCGAATGCGAGCACGAAGGCCAGCAGTTCGCGCAGCGAACTGCCAACGCGCCCGCGAGGGCGCGCTGGGTCGCCTGGAACGCCGCATCGGTCACGCTTTTGCTGACCACAGCCTGCTCGAAACCGCACTCACACATCGGAGTTTCAGCGCGGAGCACAACGAAAGGCTGGAGTTCCTGGGCGATGCAGTGCTCGGTCACATCGTCGCGCAACGACTGTACGACGCCTCGGACGAGCGCGAGGACCGGCTCACCCTCATGCGTGCCCACGTCGTTCAGCGCGATGCACTCGCCGAAGTGGCGCGCGAGATCGGGCTCGGCGATTTCCTGCGCCTGGGCGGTGGCGACAGCGCTCGGCAGCGTGCATCGGTGCTTGCCAACGCCCTCGAAGCCGTGATCGGGGCCGTTGCTTGCGATGGCGGCACGGATGCTGCTGGACGGGTTGTGGACCGCCTCTTCTGTGCCCGGCTGCTGCGTGTGTCGCATGCGGACCTCAAGGACCCCAAGACCCGCCTGCAAGAACACATGCAGGGGCGCGGCCTTGCCCTGCCGAGCTATCGCGTGGTGGCGCAGCGAGGTGGCGACCACGAACCGATCTTCGAGGTGGAATGTGCGGTAGCGGTGCCGGAACTCGCGGCCCGAGGCGAAGGCCGCACCAGGCGGGAGGCAGAGAAGGAAGCCGCGGCCAGGCTCGTGGAAGCCATCGGGGAGTCCGAGTGACGAGATACGGACACGTCGCCATCGTCGGCCGTCCCAACGTCGGCAAGTCCACGCTGCTCAACCACCTGCTCGGCCGTAAGCTCTCCATCACCTCGCGCAAGCCGCAGACGACCCGGGACGCGGTGCTCGGCGTCCTCACGGAGGGGGACTTGCAGATCGCCTTCGTGGATACGCCCGGAATCCACGCCGTGCGCCCCCGCGCCATCAATCGCTTCATGGTTTCCGAGGCCTTAGGCGCCTTGAGGGATGTGGACTTGGCAGTGGTGGTGATCGAGGCCTCAGGGCTCACGGATGACGACCGCGCGGTGCTCCGACGCGCATCGACCACGGGCGTGAAGACCCTCTGCGCCATCAACAAGATCGACCGCCTGAAACAGCAGCAGCGATTGCTGCCCTTGATCGACGAGGCGCGAGCCTTCGACGCCGTGGAGGAGTTCGTGCCTATCTCGGCGCTGCGGAGCCGAGGACTCGACGATCTCCTCGGCGAAATCAGCCGCCGCATGCCGGAGGGGCCGCACCTCTTTCCGGCCGAGCAGGTGACCGACCGCCCCACCGAGTTTCTCATCGCCGAGATCGTGCGCGAGAAGCTCATGCGCCGGCTCGGCGACGAACTGCCACACCGGGCCGCGGTGGTGGTGGAGCGAGTGTGGCGTCCCGAGGGTGCGAAGGCGACGCATATCGACGCGGTGATCCACGTCGAGCGAGAGTCGCAGAAGGGCATCGTCATTGGCCGCGGCGGCGCGCGGATGAAGTCCATCGGCGAGGACGCCCGTCGCGACATCGAGTTCCTGATCGGCGGCGACGTCATGCTGCGGCTGTGGGTGAAGGTGGCACCAGGCTGGACCAACAGCGGCGAGGCGCTGCGCCGCTTCGGCTATCGGTAGGGGCGGGCTTGTCCCCGCCCGTCTTGAACGCACCGAGGAATCCGTCGAAGCAAAGCAGTTCGCGCAAGCGAACTGCCAACGCGCCCGTCAGGGCGCGCCGTGACGGGACAAGCCCGTTCCCTGCGAGGAACGCGTTGAAATGCGTCGACAGACTCGGCACGTGCCCCGTAGGGGCGGGGCTTGTCCCCGCCCGCGTTGAATGCGCCGAGGAACGCGGGAGATTCGACCAGCCCCCCCTCCGAGAAAGGCGGAAGATTCGACCAGCCCCCCCTCCGAGAAACGCGGAAGATTCGACC
>VXPR01000111.1 GCA_009839405.1 Gammaproteobacteria bacterium | reverse complement strand
GGCTTCTCGCAGGGGGAGGGTTCTCAACTCCGGCTGCGCGACCTGCTGGCCGGGGTCTGGCCCCAGCCCCTACCTAGCCATCGCTCAAAAGCCCCCACCCGCGCTCAGCCCGAGCCCGTGCGACACCCGCATATTCCAGCGCCTTCTCCGAACTCGCGTTGCCGTCGAGGCCGCGTTTGTACACGCCTTGGATGATTCCGGCGGAGCGAAACAGGTTATAGACGATGTAGAAGGGCCAGTTGCCGATGGGGCCGCGGCCAGCGAAGTCGCAGTAGGCAGCCACCAGTTCGCGTTCGTCGGGAATCCCCCAGGCGTCGAGATCAACGTGCGCAACGGAGCCCTCCCCTTGCGGCCCGCTCTCGTCGCTGCCGTAATACTCTTGGCACCAGTAGCCGAGGTCCGCGAGACCGTCCCCGAGCGTCGAGAGCTCCCAATCCAGAATCGCCACCACACGCGGCTCCGTGGGGTGCAGCAGCACGTTGCCAAGGCGGTAGTCGCCGTGAACGACCACCGGCGGCGTCTCGCCGGGAAGGTTCTCTGGCAGCCAGTCCATCAACCGGTTCATGGCCTCGATGGTTTCGGTCTCCGAGGCGCGATACTGACGACTCCAACGGTTGATCTGGCGACCGAAATAGTTGCCCGGCCGGCCAAAGTCGCCCAATCCCACGGCAGCCGGATTCACCGCATGCAAGTGCGCCAGATGCCGCGCCATGTCGAGGTAGATCTCCCGTCGCTCCTCCCGCTCTACATCCGGCAGCGCCGTGCGGGTGTAGAGCCGCCCCTCCACCATCTCCATCACATAGAACTTGGCGCCTAGCACGCTGCGGTCTTCGCATAGCGAGTACATGCGCGGAACCGGCACCGGCGTGCCATAGAGCGCATCCATCACGCGGTATTCCCGATCCACTGCATGTGCCGACGGCAGCAACTCTCCCGGTGGCTGCTTGCGCATCACATAGGGCCGATCCTTGGCCTCGACGAGAAAGGTGGGATTGCTCTGCCCACCCTCGAACTGCTGCACTGAGAACGGCCCCTCGAAGCCCTCAATGTGCTCCTCCATGTAGGTGCGCAGCGCACCCTCATCAAACCGATGCTGCGGCCGCACCGGCGTCAGTTCCACATCGCTCAACGACCCGCCCTCCGAAATGCTGGGCCGAATTGTACGGGTGGGGTCGTTTTGCAGTCATAACCTTGCCCGGCACGGTGCGTGGCTTCATAGTGCGCAAGGTGCCGCTGCTCTGTGGCAGGCGCTGCGAGGGAATGCGAGGGGAAGGAGGTCCATGAAGCCCATATCGGTGCAGCTCTATTCGCTGCGGGAGGAGTCGCAAGAGGATTTCGACGGCGTGCTCGAACGCCTGGCGGCCATCGGCTACAAGGGGGTTGAGCCGTTCGCGCTGTTCGGCAAGACGCCGGAGGCGTTCAAGCGGCAGGTGGAGGACCTCGGCATGGCGGTCTCCTCCACGCATCATCCTTGGGCCAATCGCTTTGCGGCCGAGGAGGTGATCGACACGGTCTCGGCGCTGGGCCTCAGTCGTGCCGCCGGAGGCTTTTCGCCGGACGACTTTGCCGACATGGATGCGATAAAGCGCACCGCGGACACCATCAACGGCTTGATCGAACGGCTGCGTCCCGCCGGGATTGATCTATTCATCCACAACCACTGGTGGGAGTTTGAGCAGATCGATGGCGAGCTCGGCTATCACCACATCGCCCGACTTTGCCCCGACCTGCAATTCGAGGTGGATACCTACTGGGCGGCCAACTTCGGCGCCGTCGATCCTGCTGCCGTGGTGGCGCGAGTGCGGGAGCGGGCGCCGCTCTTGCACATCAAGGACGGCCCGCTGGTCAAGGGGCAGGCACACGTCGCCGTCGGAGATGGCTGCGTGGACATCGCCGGCATCGTCGCCGCCGCCGACCCGGACGTGCTCGAATGGCTCGTCGTCGAGCTCGATGCCTGCGACACCGACATGATGACCGCAGTGGAAGGCAGCTATCGCTATCTCACCGAGCAAGGACTGGCAGCCGGCAATGAGTGAAGCACGCAAGTTCGATTTCGCGGTGGGGCGCACCAATCCGGCCACTTTCCCCATTGAGCGGGTGCAGCGAGCCGCCCACGCTGCCATCGCTCGGGAGTTCGCGGAAATCACGGAGTACCCGGGTCGGCTTGGCCATCCGAGCCTGCGCCAGGTCATGGCGCGGCGCGAGTCCGAGCGCGAGGGCGTGGCAGTGGATGCCGACCTCATCAGCCTCATGAACGGCTCCATGCAGGCCGTCACCCTCACTGCCGAAGCGCTCACCAAGCCCGGCGATACCGTGGTGCTCGAAGAACTTACCTACGGCGGCACTATCGGCGCCTACCGTACCCTTGGCATCGACATGCAGGGACTGCCGGTGGATGAAGACGGCATGAAGGTGGAGCTGCTCGAAGCCAAGCTCGACGAGCTCGGCGAGGGCGAGCGCAAGCCCAAGTTCATCTACGTGCTCACCACCTACCAGAACCCCACGGGGGCAATGATGTCGCTGCCGCGCCGCCGTCGCCTGATCGACATCGCCAGGGAGCGCGACATCCCCGTGGTGGAAGACAACTGCTATGGCGACGTGCATTTCGACGGCGACAAGCCACCGTCGCTCTATGCGCTGTCGGACTACGACAAGATCATCTACATGTGCTCGCTGTCGAAGATCCTCGCGCCGGGGATGCGGCTTGGCTATCTGTACGCGCAGCAGGAGCTTCTCGATCGCATCCTGTCGCGGCGGCACGACGCCGGCGGCAACTATCTGGCGGCAGCCATCGTGGCGGAGCTCTATCGGGACGGCGTGTGGGACCTGACCGAGGAACTGAACGTCTCCCTCGCCACCAAGAAGAACCTGGTCGTGGATGGCCTCGCTGCGGAGGCTGCGGACGTGTGTGCGTGGTCCAATCCCGCCGGGGGCCTCTTCGTGTGGGTGCGATTCCCGGAAGACGTGGATCAGGACAAACTCCTGCAACTCACCGCTGAAGCAGGCTTCCACTACGCCCAAGGCGCCAACTTCCACATCGCCGGCGAGCGGGTGCCGTACCTGCGCCTTGCCTTCGGCCACGTGCCAGACGACGACATCCGCGATGGCATCCCGGTGCTGGCGCACTGCATTCGGCAATCGCGCACGAGCAACCTGCCGCCGGCGTTTGCGGGCCTCTTCGATTGAGCGTCGTTCCTCCGGAGGGCGAGCGCGCCCTAACGGGCGCGTTGGCAGTTCGCTGCGCGAAACTGCTGGCCTACGGGTTCGCTTGCGCTCACGCCTCCGGCTAGGAGCCAGCGCCGTTCCTGCGGCGCAGCCTCCTAGCAAGGTAAGCTCTGCTCGTTCACCGAGGAGGGGCCAGGCCATAGGAGAGTCCGAGCCGGGTGCTGCGGCACCGCCGAAGCGCAGGCGATGTGACAACTGCGGCGCCCGGCTGCGGGGGCGCTTTTGCGTCAAGTGCGGACAGCGCGACCAACATTACGTCGCAGAGATTCACTGCGAGAACTGCGGCGCTCCGAAGCAGGGGCTGTACTGCGCTGTCTGTGGTCAGAACGACCGCAACTACCGTCGCTCGGTGTTTCCGGTCGTAGGCCAGGCTCTCGCGGAGACGTTCGAGACCGACTCTCGCCTTTGGGCAACGCTGCGGGCGCTCTTCGCCCGCCCGGGCCACCTCTCGACGGAGTTCTCGCGCAACCGGCGAGCGAGCTATCTGCCGCCATTCCGGCTTTATCTGTTCTCGAGCATCGTCTTTTTCTTCGCGCTGTCGATGACCATCGACCTGCCGGAAGGTCCCGGTCAGGCACGGGCCTTCTTCACAGAAGGCGATGGCCCGCCGCCGGTGGTGCGCGAGCGCCTACGAGAGCGGGGGATCGCGCCATCCCGCCCCGATGGGGATGCAGAAGAGGAGGGCGGCGCTGAGGAAGCAGGCTTCAGGATTCAGTTCGACCTCGATGAGGACGACCTTGGGTTGGAGGGCCTGGAAGACGCCCCAGCGCCCCGCTACACGCCAACGCCCGAGCAGCGAGTGGTGATGGAACGGTTCGTGGAAATCTTCGACGACGAGCGCCGCCGGCGACTGGCGCGGGTGCTGCGGGGGCCACTCGGCAAGACGGTTTGGGAGAACGTCGAAAGCCTGACAGCCCAAGGCGTTGCCGAAGTGGATCAGGTGGGCCTGTACGTCTTGGGGCAAGTGATCGACCTCGTGTACGACCCTTGGGCGGCGCTCCAGACGTGGATCGAAAACCTGCCGGTGGCGATGTTCTGCGTGCTACCGCTCTACGCGCTGCTGCTCAAGGTCGTCTATCCGTCCCGCTACTACGCCGAGCACATCGTCTTCGCCATGCACATCCACACGGTGGCCTTCATCGTCTTCACCGTGATGATGCTGGTCCCCGAGGGCGCGAATCTCGACGACTGGGCGTCGCTGGCGCTATTCATTGGCTTCGCCGTCTACCAGTTTCTTGCCTTGCGCAATTACTACGGCGGCAGCGTGCTCGCGACCGCGGTCAAGTATTGCCTTTTGGGTGCCGCCTACTCGCTGCTCCTCATCGCCGCCTTCGTGGCCGCGTTCGGGGTGGTGTTCTTGCTTATGTGATGGGGCGGTCCAGTCGCGGCAGCAGGCATAATGCCCCTATGAAGCTGCGCATTCAGGGCGACTCGATTCGGCTCCGGCTAACGGTGAGCGAGGTGGCTCGTGTGGGTCGCGGGGAGGCCGTGGAGGAGACCACGCACCTCGGACATCCTCCCTTCGCCTATTCCCTCACGCCGCTCGCCGACGCGACGGCGGTGGATGCCGCCGTCGATGGCCGTGCCATGCGCGTTTCCCTGCCGGCCGCGACCGCGCGACGCTGGGCGCAGACGGAGGAAGTCTCCCTGCACGGTGCCGCTGGCGCGGTGAGCATCCTCATCGAAAAGGATTTCGACTGTCTGGAACCGCGGGAGGGGGACGAGAAGCTCGACACGTTCCCCAACCCCAAGGCTTGATCGGCGGCGCGAGCTTCTAGGCTCTTGCTTGCTTGTCCGTCAAGGTTGGGCCTCGGGAATCACGCCGGATGCCAAGGAATGCGGCGGCTAGTGGTCGCGCTTCGTCGAGACTTCGAACCCGGCTCTCCTCGCCGACTGCGTGCAGGATGTTGAGCGTGTCGAGCGTAGCGGCAACGGAGCCTGAAAGACCGATCATGATGCAGTGCGTGTCCGCCCGCTCTGCCACGTCGAGAAGCTGCTCGATCACCATCGCAGCGCTGTCGTCGATGTAGGTCGCCTCGCTGAAGTCGAACATCACCACGTCGTGGTCCTTGATGTCTTCGCCGATCACGCTTACCAGCCGATGCGAGGACGCCACCGTGAAGCTGCCCCGGAGCGCCAGCAAGCCGACCCTGGCCTGATAGGTGTCGAACTCCTCCACCCGTCGAAAGCCCGCGAAGAACACGCGGTCGAGCAGCGGCGTGGAGACCACGCTGTCAAGCTCAAGCTGTTCCAACTGCCGGGCGTGTGCCATGCCGCCGGCGATGAGGCCAATGGCGACCGCCGTCACCAAGTCCACGAAGATGGTCAGCATCAGGGTGATGAGCATCACCAGCAGGTGGTCGGTGCGCAGGCGATGCACCCGCGCCAACATCCGCCAGTCGATGATGTCCCAGCCAACCTTCACCAGGACGCCAGCCAGCGCAGCCAACGGGATTGGGTCCACCAGCCCGCCTAGGCCCAGCACCACCGCCAGCAACAAAGCCGAGCGCAGCACGCCCGATAGCGGCGTTCGACCGCCAGCGCGGATGTTCGTAACCGTGCCCACCGTCGCGCCGGCGCCGGGCAGCGCCCCAAACAGACCCGCCGCCATGTTGCCGATGCCCTGGCCGACGAGTTCGCGATCCGGATTGTGTCGGTTGCCTGTGAGGGAATCCGCCACCAGCGAGGTGAGCAGCGCATCCACGGAGCCGAGCAAGGCGAGGATCAAGGCGGGTTGCAGGGCGGTCAGGTAGAAGGACGGTTCCGGCAGCGTCAGATGCAGCGAAGGCAGGCCTGTGGGAATGGTGCCGATAACCGGCGCATCCGTGAGCCAGAGCACGCCTAGCGCGGTGCCGATCGCCAGTGCCGCCAGCGGCGCCGGCAGCGCCTTGTCGAGCCGGCGCGGCCACAGGAATGCCGCCAGCAGCGTCACGGCACCGATGATGACGGCGTCGGGATTGAGGCTTGCCACAGCCTCGGGCAGTGCCGCCAGCGCATCGAGTGGACCGCCCGTGGTGGATTTGCCCAAAAAGGGCAGCGCCTGCACCAGGATGACGATGACGCCAATGCCGGACATGAAGCCCGAGACCACCACGTGCGGGGTGTAGGCGACGAAGCGACCGATCTTCGACAGTCCCAGCAAGACCTGCATGAGGCCGGCAAGCACGACGATGGTGAGGGCCTCGGCGAGGCTGTCCGAATAGGTAACCATGATCGTTGCCATGGCGACGGTCATGGCTGGCGTCGGCCCGGAGATCTGGGAGCGCGTGCCGCCGAACACGGCAGCGAAGAAACCGACGATGATGGCGCCGTAGAGCCCCGCCGCTGCGCCCATCCCCGAAGCGATGCCAAAGCCAAGCGCCACCGGCAGCGCCAGCACCATGGAAGTGATGCCGCCGAACACGTCGCCGCGCAGTGTCGGTAAGTTGTAGCCCTGCCGCTTCAGGCTTGCGAGGGTAAGCACGGCGCCTCCCTGTTCCGGCACCCTCACGGGTTGCCCGCCGTGTGTTTGACCAGGATCATTGGTGTCGTGATTCGAGGCCATTGTCGCCTGTGATGGGGGGCATTGCACATGCAAGCAGCGAAATCGCTGCCTTGTATTGGCAATTCGTGACTGCGAGCATGGCGACGGACCGGGAAAGGCGAGAAACGACATGACTCGAACACGCCACGTCGTCGTGGTGGGGGGCGGCAATGCGGCCCTTTGTGCCGCATTGGCGGCGCGGGAGCAGGGGGCCCAAGTGACGCTGCTCGAACGCGCCCCACACGAGGCCCGCGGCGGCAATTCGCGCTTCACCGCCGGCGCCATGCGCACGGTCTATGGCGGCGCCGAGGACCTGCGCCGGATCATGCCGGAGCTGACCGACGCGGAGGTGGCGCGCACCGACTTCGGCAGCTATTCGCGGGAGAAGTTCTACGACGATCTTGGTCGCGTCACGCAGTACCGCAGCGACCCGGACCTTGCCGAGCGCCTGATCGAGGGCAGCTTCGAGACCTTGTTGTGGATGCACGGCCACGGCGTTCGCTTCCTGCCGCTCTACGGTCGGCAGTCGTTCGAGGTGGACGGCAAGGTTCGATTTTGGGGCGGGCTGACGGTGGAGGCGTGGGGTGGCGGCCCGGGTCTTGTGGACAGCCTTACGTCGATCGCCGAGCGGGCCGGCGTTGCCTTGCGCTACGGCGCTCGAGCGACGCGCCTCGAACGGCATGGCAGGGGCTGGCGCGTTGGCGTGGCGGACGACTGGATCGACGTCGATGCGGTGGTGCTCGCCTGCGGCGGCTTCGAGTCCAACCCCGCTTGGCGCACGCGCTATCTGGGCCCCGGCTGGGACCTCGCCAAGGTGCGTGGAACCCGCTTCAACACCGGTGACGGCATTCGCATGGCGGTTGACGCGGGCGCGGCAACACGCGGCAATTGGTCGGGCTGTCACGCGGTGGGTTGGGACATGAACGCGCCGGAGTTTGGCGACCTTGCGGTCGGCGACAACTTCCAGAAGCACTCGTATCCGTTCGGCGTGTTGGTGAACAGCGACGGCCGCCGTTTTGTCGACGAGGGGGCAGACTTTCGCAACTACACCTACGCCAAGTACGGGCGCGAGGTGCTGGGCCAGCCGGGCCAGTGTGCGTGGCAGCTCTTCGACGCCAAGGTGACGCACCTGTTGCGCGACGAGTACCGCATCCGCCAAGTGACCAAGGTGACCGCCGATACCATCGAGGCGCTGGCGGCGAAGATGGAGGGCGTGAATGCGGCCAATCTTGTCGCCGAAATCGCGGCATACAACGCCGCCGTGGACACGGCGACGCCCTTCGACCCCACCGTGCTGGACGGCCGCGGCACCGAAGGCATCGCCGTGCCCAAGACCAACTGGGCCAACCGCCTCGACACCCCTCCGTTTGAGGCATACGGCATCACCTGCGGCATTACCTTCACGTTTGGGGGCCTGGCCGTGGACGCTGGGGCGAGGGTGTGCGGCGAGGACGGTGAACCGACGCCGGACCTCTACGCCGCCGGCGAACTGGTAGGCGGCCTCTTCTACTTCAACTACCCCGGCGGAACGGGCCTAACTTCCGGCGCCGTATTCGGCCGTACCGCCGGCACCGCCGCTGCCCAACCCGCAGCTTGACCGTGTCGATCTCTTTGAATGGGAGGCGAGACGCTCTCCACCAGCGACCCGCCCTTTCCGCCTAAGCCGTGATGGCACTGGCGATTGCGTCGCCCACCTGGGCGGTCGAAGCCGTGCCGCCCATGTCTCGTGTGCGGGGGCCGCCTTCCGTCAGCACCACCTCGATGGCCTTCTCCATCGCGTCGGCGGCCTGACCGTGTCCTAGATGGCGCAGCATCATCGCGCCGGACCAGATCTGGCCGATGGGGTTGGCAATGCCTTCGCCGGCGATGTCGGGAGCGGAGCCATGTACCGGCTCGAACATCGAAGGGTGTTCGCCGGTGGGGTTGATGTTGGACGAAGGGGCGATGCCGATGGAGCCCGCCACGGCGGGGCCCAAGTCCGAGAGGATGTCGCCGAACAGGTTGCTGCCCACCACCACGTCGAACCAATCCGGGTGCTGCACGAAGTGGGCGGTGAGGATGTCGATATGGTACTGGTCGGTCTCGATCTCCGGGAAATCCGCCGCCACCGCGGCAAAGCGCTCGTCCCAATACGGCATCGTGTGGATGATGCCGTTCGATTTGGTGGCGGAAGTGACCTTGTGCCGGCCCTCCCGCCGTGCAAGCTCGAAGGCGAAGCGAATGATCCGATCCACGCCGCGGCGGGTAAACACGCTCTCCTGCACGGCCATCTCCGCGTCCGGGCCGGCGTAGAGCCGGCCGCCGATCTCGGAGTACTCGCCCTCGACGTTCTCGCGCACGACGAGGAAGTCGATGTCGTCCGGGCCCCGTCCAGCAAGGGGCGTCGTGGTGCCCGGGAACATCCGGCACGGTCGAAGGTTGACGTATTGGTCGAACTCTCGGCGGATGGGGATGAGCAGGCCCCAAAGAGAGATGTGATCCGGCACCGTCGGCCAGCCCACCGCGCCAAGGAAGATGGCGTCGTGTGGACGCAGCTGCTCGATGCCATCCTCCGGCATCAGCCGTCCGCTCTGGGCGTAGTCTTCGCACGACCAGGCGAAATCGTGCCATTCGAAGTCGATGCCGAAGGAGCGCCCCGCCGCCTCGAGCACCTTCATGCCCTCGGGCACCACCTCGCGACCGATGCCGTCTCCCGGGATGGCGGCTATGGCGAGCCGCGTTGCGGCCTTCGGCGTCTTCGTCATGCCGCGTTGGTCTCCAGTTGTCCTCTGAGCGTCGCGTGAATGCCGCCGAATGCGCCATTGCTCATCAGCACCACGTGGCAGGGCTCGGTGGTGTCGGACATGCCGGCGATTTGCGTGGTCAGGAGGTCGAGGTCGTTGACCACCGTTGCCGGCGGAGTGCTGTTGCGGGCTAGCTCCGCCAAGTCCCACTGGATGCCCTGCGGGCGAAACCAGATCGTCTCGTCGGCGGCGAAGCAGCAGGCGGCGAGGTCTGCGCGCAGCGTTCCTAGGGACATGGTGTGGGTGCGCGGCTCCACCACCGCCACGATCCGCTCCTTGCCGACGTGGTGGCGCAGCCCCTCGAGAGTTGCGCGGATGGCCGTAGGGTGGTGCGCGAAATCGTCGTACACGATCAGACGGCCACTGGTGGCGACTACTTCGAGCCGTCGCTTGACGCCTTGGAACGAGGCAAGCGCGGCGATGGCATCCTGCGGCGGCACGCCGACGTGTCGCGCTGCGGCGATTGCGGCGAGGCCGTTGTGAACGTTGTGGCGTCCGAGCAGTCGCCAGGTGACCTCGCCAAGCTCCTCGTCGTCGAGCGTCACAGAAAACGAGCTGCCGTCGGCCGAGGCGTCCGCTTGCAGCCATTCGCCGTTGTCCGTGGGCAGGCGCCTCCAGCGCTCGCCCTTGCCCTCGCCGAAGCGGGCGATGGGCGTCCACGCGCCCGTTGCAAGCATCTCGCTGACGTGGTGGTCGTGGCGCGGCGCCACGATCAGCCCGTTGCTCGGCACCGTTCGCACCAGATGGTGAAACTGTTCCTTGATCTGCTCGACGTCGTCGTAGATGTCGGCGTGGTCCAGTTCGATGTTGCTGACGATGAGCGTCCGGGGTCGATAGTGGACGAACTTGGCGCGACGATCGAAGTAAGAGGTGTCGTATTCATCTGCCTCCACGACGAAGAATGGCGAGTCGCCAAGTCTTGACGACACCCCGAAGTCGAGCGGCACGCCGCCGATAAGGAAGCCCGGCTTGTGGCCCGCGCACTCGAGTATGTGCGCCACCATGCTGGCGGTGGTGGTCTTGCCATGAGTGCCGGATGCCGCCACGGGCCAACGCCCGCGCAGCACCTCTTGGCCGAGCCATTCGGCACCGGAGATGTAGGGCAGGTTTTCGTCGAGCACATACTCCACTGCGGGATGGCCACGCGGCAGTTGGGCATTGCCGATCACGACGAGGTCGGGCCTCGGCTGCATTTGCCCGGGCTCGAACCCCTCATGGACGGTGATGCCGGCTTCGGCGAGTTGGTCGCTCATCGGCGGATAGAGCGGCCCGTCGGTGCCGCTCACTTGGTGACCCATCTCCCGCGCCAGCAGCGCCAGCCCGCCCATCAGCGTGCCGCCGATGCCGAGAAAGAAGATGCGCTGCCCGCCTGAGCTCATGGTGACGGCACCGGGGGTGGCGGCAGGGTGGCTTGGAGCACGACGATGGCGATCAGCCACATGCCGAATGCCACCAGGATGCCGACGCGAAGAGTCGTGTCTAGTGCGCGCCCGAGGATGAAGCCGTTGACCACGATCTGCCAGATCTGGAAGGCGAGGGCAAAGGTGCCTTGGACGATGGGCCAAGCCGTCAGCACCGCGAGCGCGGGAAGCATCGGCACGCTGATGAGCACCTCGCAGCCAACGAGCGCCGCGAACGTCGGCAGAAAGCGGTCGCCGAAGTCGCGCACATAGAGGCCAAACCAGGTGAGCGAACCGAGCACGGCGAGGCCCAGGATGGGTGTGCCGAGGGCCAGCGACAGCGGCACGTCCGCGAGCAATGCGAACCCGGCGCCGCCGATGACAACGTCGGCGGCGATCAGCGCAAGCAGAAACCACGTCTGCGTCGGCACGGACTCCGGCCCATGCCGCAACAGGCAGATGTTCAAGAAAAGGCCAATCACCCCAACCATCGGGCAGATTCTCGCACATGGCGCAACGCCCGTTGACAGTAGCGCTCGCCAACGTGTCTCGCCACGCTATGCGCGGACTATCGCCTCCGCACCCCCCCCCCAGAG
>VXPR01000245.1 GCA_009839405.1 Gammaproteobacteria bacterium | reverse complement strand
GGGGATGTCGGGCGGTGTGCAGAGGCGCTAGTCCGCGCTAGTCCCGTGCCGGCACCAGCACCTCGCGACCGCCGTTCGAGTTCATCGCCGAGACGACGCCGGCCTGCTCCATGGCCTCGATCAGCCGCGCCGAGCGGTTGTAGCCGATGCGGAACTTGCGCTGCACTGACGAGATGGAGGCGCGGCGGGATTCGAGGACGAAGGCCACGGCTTCGTCATACAGGGCGTCGGAGTTCTCCACATCATCCGGGTCCACGGCGACAATGCCCCCGCCGTCGAGATCGGGCACACCACCGGCTAGCACATCGTCTAGGTATTCCGGCTGGCCTCGCCGCTTCCAGTCCGCCACCACCCGATGCACCTCGTCGTCCGAGACGAACGCACCATGCACCCGCGTCGGCACGGAGGTGCCAGGCGGCAGGAAGAGCATGTCACCGTAGCCGAGCAGCTGCTCTGCACCGCCCTGATCAAGAATCGTCCGCGAGTCGATCTTGCTCGACACCTGAAAGCCGATGCGGGCAGGGATGTTGGCCTTGATGAGGCCGGTGATGACGTCCACTGAAGGTCGCTGGGTAGCGAGGATCAGGTGGATGCCGGCGGCGCGTGCCTTCTGGGCGATGCGGGCGATGAGCTGGTCCACCTTCTTGCCGACGATCATCATCATGTCGGCGAATTCGTCGATCACCACGACGATCAGCGGCAGCGGCTCGAGCCCAGGCGCGTTGGCCGCCTCCTCCGCCGGCAAGGTTGGGTCGGGCACTGTCTCGCCAACCTGGCGCGCCTCGATGATGCGACCGTTGAAGCCGGCCAGGTTGCGCACGCCCAGCCCGGCCATGAGTCGGTAGCGCCGTTCCATTTCGCCAACGCACCAGTTGAGCGCAGCGGCGGCGTCCTTCATGTCCGTGACCACCGGCGTCAGGAGGTGCGGAATGCCTTCGTACACGGCAAGTTCGAGCATCTTCGGGTCCACCAGGATCAGGCGCAGGTCCTCCGGTCTGCACTTGTAGAGCATGCTCACCAGCATGGCGTTGATGCCTACCGACTTGCCGGAACCCGTTGTGCCGGCCACCAAGAGATGCGGCATTCGGGCGATGTCCGCCATCATCGGCTCTCCGGCGATGTCCTTGCCGAGCGCCAGCGTCAGGGGCGCGGCGGCGCCCGTGAACTTCGGTGAGTCGAGCACGTCGCGCAGCCGCACCATCTCGCGGTCGGCGTTGGGCACCTCGATGCCGATCAGGGACTTGCCGGGAATCACCTCGACAATGCGAACGCTGGTGACCGCCAGCGAGCGCGCCAAGTCCTTGGCGAGGCCCGTGATCCGGCTCACCTTGACGCCGGGCGCTAGATCAAGCTCGAACCGCGTCACTACGGGTCCCGGCAACACGTCCTTGACGCTCGCCTCAACACGGAAGTCCTTTAGCTTCCGCACTAGCAAGTCGGACATTCTGTCGCGTGCCTCGCGCGAGAAGCCGGCGGGGCCGTCGTCGGCCATGTCGAGCAGGTCCAGCCTCGGCATCCGTTGCGGATCGGTTGCATCGAACAGGGTTGGCTGCTTGGCTACTCTCGGCTTCAGTTCCGGCGGCGTGCGACGCTCCTGCTTGCCTCGCTTGCGCCGGGCCGGCGCCTCCACCGGCCCTGCCTCCACTCGGGCCATCGAGTCCCCTTCAGCTTTAGGCTCCGCACGCCGATGCCCGGCAACTCGACCTACGAGGCCGACCAGCCAAGCGCAGGCACCCCACACGCCTCGACCGATGCACTCCACCAGCCACGCCCACGAGAATCCAAGCATCGCCTGCACCCCGATGGCGAGGCCAGCCAGCGCAACCAGGGCGACTCCCGCGCGATGCAGCGCCGGCATTCCCGCTGCCACCAACTGCTCGCCCAAAGCACCGCCGGCGCCGGCTGGCAGCGCACTTGCCGGGCTCGGCGCCTCCAGTTCCATGAGCGCGCACGAAGCGAGCGCAGCGGCCAGGAAACCCGCGACGCGCAGCCACACGATCGACACGGGCGCGGGCCTGCGCATGAGGCCATAGGCACCGGCGACGCAGCCGAGCGGCAGGAGATAGGCCATCCACCCCATCGCAAGCAAGGCGCCGTCGGCCGTGTAGGCACCGCTCATGCCCATCACGTTGGACACGGACAGATCGGTGCCGGCATGGGTGAAGCCTGGGTCGCGCGGGGCATAGGAAACCAGCGCCAGGAAGACATAGACCGCGAGCCCCGCCAGCAGGATCAGCAGGAACTCGCGCAGCGGCAGCGCACGGGAGACTCGCTCCTCGTGCGGGGCCGCGCTCGACGCCGCAATACCCGCCGTGCTCCGCATCGGAATCACCGCTCAGTCGCCATTTGCGGCGGGCAGTGTACTCTCTGTCGCGCGCGGCCACAAATACCTTCGATTTCCGTATATTAGACGCCAAACATAAGGGAGTGCATGAGGTTTGGCTCAAGGCCGGGTGCTATTCCCGTATCATGCACGCCTCGTCGGTCGGAGGCGGAGCCTCGCTGGCAGTGTGTCGGACTTGCCGCGCCGGCGGCGAACTGGAGAGAAAATGGCGCACACGACAAGGACCGTGCTGAAGGCGCGCAAGGACAAGGAGAAGGTCCTCGACGAGGTGTGGGACGACGCTCGCATCAAGAGCTTCCTCTACAAGACGGCGCCGCGACAGTCTGGCGTGACGCTTCCGGGCGATGCCGACTTCTTCGTCCTCCGGCATGCCTATCAGGCCATGCGGGCGGATGATTTCGGACGCTTCCTCGACTATTTCGCCGGCGAAGGGCGTGATGTACATGCCCGCAACGGCGACGGCGAGACGCTCGCGCAGTACATCGCTCCCCATGCCAAGGCGGGCCCCTTCATTGAGCTGTTGAATGCCCACTGAACGCAGGGAACACGATCTCATCGTGCTCGGCTCCGGCCCCGCCGGCTACACCGCTGCGCTCTACGCCACCCGCGCCAACCTCAAGCCCGTGATCATCACCGGGGTGGAGGTGGGCGGCCAGCTCACCACCACGACCGACGTCGACAACTGGCCCGGCGATGCCGACGGTCTGCAGGGTCCCGATCTGATGGTGCGCATGGACGAACATGTGCGCAAGTTCGGCGCCGACGTGGTCAACGACCACATCAACGGCGTGGACCTCTCCTCGCGCCCATTCCTGCTCTCTGGCGACCATGCGGAATACCGCGCCGGCGCCCTGATCATCGCCACGGGCGCATCGGCCAAGTACCTCGGCCTTCCGTCGGAAGAGGCATTCAAGGGCCGCGGGGTGAGCGCCTGCGCCACCTGCGACGGCTTCTTCTACCGCAATCAGGAAGTGGCAGTCATCGGCGGCGGCAACACGGCGGTCGAAGAGGCGCTGTATCTTTCCAACATCGCCTCCAAGGTGCATCTCGTGCATCGCCGCGATGAATTGCGCGCCGAAAAGATGCTGCAGCAGCGGCTGTTCGCCCGCGCCGAGGAAGGCAAGGTGGAACTGCTCTGGCACCATGTGCTGGACGAAGTGCTCGGCAACGAGATGGGGGTCACCGGAGTGCGTCTGAACCACGTGCAGACGGACAAGACCTGTGACCTCTCCCTGCAAGGGGTCTTCATCGCCATCGGTCACACGCCCAACACCACCCTGTTCGAGGGCCAGCTCGACATGCACGATGGCTACATCCGCACGATCAGCGGCCAAGGCGGCAACGCCACCGCCACCAGCGTGCCGGGCGTGTTCGCGGCCGGCGATGTCGCCGATCACGTCTATCGGCAGGCCATCACGTCTGCCGGATTCGGCTGCATGGCCGCTCTCGACGCCGAGAAGTTCCTCTCTGAGTCGTGACGGCGAACTCGGGATTGGTGGCAATCGGCGGCGACCTCTCGCCCGAGAGCCTGATCAACGCCTACTCCCAAGGCATCTTCCCGTGGTTCAACAGCGACGCCGAGCCGGTCCTGTGGTGGTCGCCGGATCCGCGTGCGGTGGTGCGGCTCGTCGATGCCGAGGGCCGGCCTTGGCAGGGCTCGGCCACCGGTGGGCTGCACGTGTCCCGTCGCCTGCGCCGGCGCTTAAGCGCGGGGCATTTCGATGTCACGGCTGACCAGGCATTCGAGGCGGTGATCCGAGGCTGCGCCGCCCCCCGCAAGGAAGGCGACGGCACCTGGATCACGCCGGCCATGCTGCACGCCTACGCGAAGCTGCATATGCTGGGCCTCGCGCATTCGGTGGAGGTCTGGCAGGAGGACGAACTGGTGGGCGGCGTATACGGGGTGTCCCTCGGCCGCATGTTCTTCGCCGAATCCATGTTCAGTGCCCGCACGGATGCCTCCAAGGCCGGACTCGCGCGGCTTGCCGAACACCTCGTGGCGCTAAAGTTTGAGCTGATCGACTGCCAGATCATGAACCGCCACCTCGAGACCCTCGGCGCCACGTTCATGCCTCGCGACGAGTTTCTCGCCCGAGTTCGCCACAACAACAGCCGCGCCAACCACCGCGGCCCCTGGACCCTGGCCACATCGTGAAGCAACGCTTCCTGCTGACGCCGGAGCATCCGTGCAGCTACCTCGCGCGCGATGCCCGCACGCTGTTCCTCGATCCGCGCGAAGACCATTCCCCGGACACCTATGCCGCCTTGAGCGGCGTCGGCTTCCGCCGCTCGGGCGATCACCTCTACCGCCCGCACTGCGACGACTGCAGCGCCTGCGTTGCGACCCGGGTGCCGGTGCGGCAGTTCCGCCTGACGCGCAGGTTCCGCCGGGTGCTCGCGCGCAACGAGGACCTCGCGATGCGCATTGAGCCGGCCCGCTATGGCGACGAAGCCTATGAGCTTTACGAACGCTACATCCGCGAACGCCACGGCGAGGGCGACATGTACCCGCCCTCCCCCGACCAGTTCCGTGCCTTCCTGCTGGCCGAATGGAGCGACACGCGCTTCGTCAACGCCTATCTCGGCGAGCGGCTCGTCGCGGTGGCCGTCACCGACGTGCTTGTGAGCGGCCTTTCCGCCATCTACACGTTCTTCGATCCGTCGCTCGCCGAGCGCAGTTTGGGGGTGCTGTCGATCCTGCGCCAGATCGCCGTCTGCCAGCACGCCGGCCTGCCCTATCTCTATCTCGGCTACTGGATCGAGGAGGCGGACAAGATGCGCTACAAGACGGACTACCGCCCCATTGAGCTATTCGGCAAGCAAGGCTGGATGCAACATTCCTGAGCCGCGCGTTGGGGTAAACTGCGCCGCCACGGCGGCCAGCCAACCAAGGGGTTTCATGGCGAAGGAAGAGCAGATCGAGATGGAGGGGACGGTCACCGACACCCTCCCGAACACCATGTTCCGGGTGGAACTCACCAACGGTCACGTGGTGACGGCGCACATTTCCGGCAAGATGCGCAAGAACTACATCCGCATCCTCACCGGCGACAAGGTGAAGGTCGAACTGACGCCATACGACCTCAGCAAGGGCCGCATAACCTTCCGGGAGCGGTAGCAGTTCGCGCCAGCGAACTGCCGGCCTTCGTGCTCGCGTTCGCTCGCAGCTACGGCTAGCAGCCATTCGCACTTCGCCGCTGCGCGGCAAAGTCCGACAGGCTGCTAGCGCCACAAGAACCGTTGCCTTCGGGCAACGCTTCTGCCCAGCCCAAGCCGTCCTATCACCCTGTCGGACTTTCGGGCTGCTAGGATGGCGTCCACGAGCCGCAACGGAGACTTCGATGGACTTGGAGTACAGCCCGGAGTATCAGGCCTTCCGTGATGAAGTCCGGCAGTTCTTGGGCGAGCACGGGAGCAAGGCACCACGCCCGCAAGGCGGCGACGACCGGATGCAACCGCGCGACTGGCAGCAGCTCCTCATCGAACACGGCTATGCCGCCCGCACCATCCCGCGCGAATACGGCGGCTACGGCGCCGAGCCGGACATCCTCAAGACCCGCATCATCGCCGAAGAGTTCGCCCGTGCCCGGGTGCCGCCGGGGCATTCCGGAGACAACCGCCTCGTACCCACGGTCCTTGAACTAGGCACTGAGGAGCAGAAGCGCAAATACGTCGGGCCTTCCGTGCGCGGTGAGGTCAGTTGGTGCCAGGGCTATTCCGAACCCGGCTCCGGTTCCGACCTCGCTTCCCTCTCCACCAAGGCCGAACTCGACGGCGACGAATGGGTCATCAACGGCCAGAAGATCTGGACTTCCGGCGCCAAGACCGCCGACATGATGTTCTGCCTGGTCCGCACGGAACCCGACGCGCCCAAGCACAACGGCATCAGCTATCTCGTCTTTTCGATGGACACCCCTGGCATCGACGTGCGCCCGCTCGTCACGATGACGGGCGAAGCGTTCTTCAACGAGGTTTTCTTCACCGACGTGCGCGTGCCGAAAGACCAGATCGTCGGGAAGCGCGGCGAAGGCTGGTTCGTCGCCAACACGACGCTGCGCTACGAGCGCGGGGGCCTTGGCGACCCGAACGAGGCGGAGAACCGCTTCCTGCGCATCGTGGACATGATGCAGCGCGAAACAGTCGGCGGGGTCAGCCTGATGGAGAACCCCATCTACCGCGACCGGCTCCTCAAGCTGCAAGCGCGCATTCTCGCCATGAAGTTCAACGGCATGCGGGTGCTCTCGCACAACATCAAGGGCGAAGAAGCGGGCCTGCCGCGCTGGATCGTCAAGCTGAACGGGTGCGAGCTCAACCACCAAATGGCCGGCATGGCCGTGGACGTGATGGGCGAGCTGGGCCTCCTCTACGACGGCAGCCCATACCTGCGCGACCACGGCTTCTGGCAGGCGCGCTACATGCTGGACTTGGGGCTCATCATCGGCGGCGGCACGGCACAGATTCAGAAGAACATGATCGGCGAACGCGCCCTTGGGCTGCCGAAGGAGCCCAAGTACGACCAGGCGGCTGCCTGAAAATCGGTTCTGCAGACCCAACGCAGACCGGAAACTAGAGGACATCGATGGATTTCGCACTCAGTGAAGAGCAGCGGATGCTGCAAGACAGCATCTCGGGTTATCTGGAAGGTGGCTCGTCCTTGGAATGCGTGCGCCAAGTCGCCGAGGGGGGCGGCGTCCGGGCTGACGACGTGTGGCAGGAACTGGCCGGCCTCGGCGTCCACGGCGTGCTCATCGACGAGGACTACGGCGGCGTTGGCCTTGGACACCTCGAGGCCGCACTCATTGCCGAAGCTCTCGGCGCCACGACGACGCCGGTTCCCTACGTTGCCTCGTCCATCATGGCACCTACCGCCATCGCCGCCGCCGGCTCCAGCGAACAAAAGGAAAGCTGGCTGCCGCGCATCGCTGCCGGCGAAATCGTCGTCGGCGTGGGCGTCACCGAGCAGATCGGCCGCCGCGAAAGCGATGGCATCACAAGTGCGGGCGGCAACCTCACCGGCAAGGCCATGTTCGTCCTCGACGGCGCGGAGGCGGACGCCTACCTGATCGCCTCGGACGATGGCGCCATGCACATGGTCGATTCCGGCGAGGTCGAGCGCCAGCGCCTGAAGACCATCGACCGCACCCGAACGGTGGCGGAAGTCACGCTGAACGGCGCCAAGGCCGACACCCTCTCAGGCTCCACAACCAGCCGCGAGGCCCTGCTCGCCACCATCGACGTGGGCCGCTTGATCCTCGCCGCCGACACCTTGGGCGCCGCCCAAACCATGCTCGACAAGGCCATCGACTACGCGAAAGAGCGCCGCCAGTTCAACCGCGTCATCGGCTCCTTCCAAGCCGTCAAACACATGTGCGCGGAGATGGCCGCAGAGCTAGAGCCCTGCCGCTCCATGATCTGGTACGCCGCCCACGCCTACGGCGCAATCCCCGAAGAAGGCCGCGCCATGGCCTGCCACGCCAAGGCCCACCTGGCGGAAGTCGGACAATTCGTAGCCCGCAAATCCACGGAAGTCCACGGCGGCATGGGCATCACCGACCTCTTGGGCCTGCACTACTGGTTCAAGCGCATCGGCTTCAACCGCCAACTCCTGGGCGCCCCGGAGTTGGTCCGCGAGGAGGCGGCGAAGGCGCAAGGCTGGATCTAGCGGCACGAGCAGGTCTAAGGCGTTGGGAGGCCGTCAGCCGCCGCCATTCACTCCGCCGTTCGAGACGAGCCGCAAGCACGTCAAGCAGTTCGACTGGCGCCTCCCGTGCAAGGGACCCAGGCACGGTGTTCTCCACATCGGTGGTCAAAGTCGCGCGGATCCGGCAGCGCGCCGTGGCGGATGAACGCCGCTGGCGCAAACGCGATGGCGTCAATTCGTATGGAAGGAACGTCCGTGACCACCCAAGTCTCGGCCAAGAATCGCGCTGGCTCGTCCACCCAAGCAGGCAATGTATGGCCATGGAGTCCGCATATGTACTCGACGGTTGCGGCAAGTAGCGCGTCCCACCGACTTCCGGTGAGCGGTGGAACGTCAGCAAGCACATCATCCTGCTCCGTTCGGCTCAGCGCATGGAACCGTCTGGGCAGATCATGCACGATCGCCCGCAGAAGTTCGGCCTCCGTCCATCCGTCCTCAACGGCAGCCGCATATACCCGCAACGTCAGCACGTCGGTGTCCATAGCGGCGACTATGCAGTCGAGTCGGTTCCTCGCGGGATTGCCGTTGACACCGCGGACGCCAAAGGGACGTTCATACTTGAACGGTTTCCGGCACGCGCACTGCCAACGCGCCCGTTGGGCGCCCCTGCTGGGGTCATGGACTTTCCCGTCGAAGGTTGACAAGGCGCACGAACGAGTCGCTAATGCGACTCACAGTGAGTCCCTTGACTCACATTGGAGATCACATGAACCAACTCACGATTAGGGGGTTCGACGACGAACTCGCGACGTACATTCAGGAACTCGCCCGTCGCGAAGGCATATCGCTCAATCGTGCCGTCATGAGGCTGATTCGCAGGGGTGCCGGCCTCGACCAAGCCGGCACAGATGTCGTGGGTTCGTCTTTGGACCACCTGATGGGCACATGGTCAACAGAAGACGCGGATCGGATCGACCGGGCATTGGAGCACTTCTCGCGCATCGACGAGGCCATGTGGAAGTGAGGATCCTGCTCGACTCGAACGCGTATTCGCAATGGAAGCGCGGCCACGCTCGGGTGGCGGAGCTAATCCGCTCGTCCTCCGCAATCCTCGTGCCCCTCGTGGTGGCAGGAGAGCTGCTGTACGGCTTCCGCCACGGTTCGCGGGCCGAGCGGAACATCGCCGAGTTCCGGACTTTCGTCGCCAATCCACAGGTCAACGTAATCGGCATGACCATGATCACCGCAGATCGGTACGCCAACATCGCGGACCGTCTCCGGCAGCTAGGGCGTCCCGTCCCAACCAACGACATCTGGATTGCCGCGCACGCCATGGAAGCCGGCGCCGAGCTCGTATCGTTGGATCGCCATTTCGCCGCCATCGACGGGCTGTCGTGGATTCACGTTGCGCAATGACGCCCGCAACCTGAGCGCGCCGCAACGAAGCTCCAATGCAGGCGCGAAAGGTCCTGGGTCGAGCGCGGATCGGAGTCGGACATGCATGATGCGCCGCTGCAACGAACTTTCCACCCGAAACCCTGACCGAGGAGGACAAACGCCGATGATCGACGTTCACTACTGGCCCACACCCAACGGCTGGAAGGTCTCCATCATGTTGGAGGAGTGTGGGCTCGACTACCGGGTCGTGCCCGTCGACATCGGCGGCGGCGACCAGTTCAAGGCGGATTTCCTTCGCATCAGTCCGAACAACCGGATGCCGGCGATTGTGGACCACGATCCCATCGGCGGTGGCGAGCCGCTGGCGATCTTCGAGTCTGGGGCGATTCTGGAGTATCTTGCGGAGAAAACCGGAAAGTTCCTGCCCTCCGATCCGGTCGGCAAGTACAAGGCATTGCAGTGGGTGCACTGGCAGATGGCAAACCTGGGCCCGATGATGGGCAATGCCAACCATTTCAAGAACTACGGCAAGAACATCGCCGACGATCCAGCGCAACTTGAATACGGCACCAAGCGCTTCGTCGGCGAGGTGGATCGGCTCTCTGGCGTCATGGATGCACAGCTTTCCGTCAACGAATACCTCGCCGGCAGCGAATACAGCATCGCCGACATCATCAGTTGGCCGTGGGCCTTCCTCATCGGGCGCCTCATCGACGAGGGCATGTGGGAGACCTTCCCGAACCTCAAGCGCTGGGTGGACCAAGTGGGCGATCGGCCGGCAGTGGAGACAGGGCGACGTGTGGGCCGAGACCTAGGCCGCCGGGAACTCACGGAAGAGGAAGAAAAGGCGCGGCGGGAACTGCTCTTCAACCAGACAAACGAGAAGGTTCGGGCGGCGCGGGAAGCGGCGGCGAAGGCAGTTTCTTAAGGCCGCGAGCCGTCGTTTCACGCGTCTTGCGCAGCGAGGACGGGACGGTCTCCCTAACGGCTAGTCGCGACGCTTCCCTTGAAGAGTCGATGGCGACGTCCCGCCAGTGGGGGGACCGCAACCGGGGCGCGCAATCAGTCCGAGTCCTCAGCCCTTGCTCACCAAGCGTCGATGGAGGGCCGTTTCTTGCCGTGGCGGGGCTCAAGCCGCACCGAGCGCAGCAGGCTCGATAGCCAGCGCCTGGTGTGGGCGGGGTCGATGGTGTCGTCCACGGTGAAATGGGTTGCGGTGTTGAGCGCCTTGCCGTTCTCGTAGGCGTTCGCGACCATCTCCTCGTAACGCTTGAGGCGGGCCGCGGGGTCTTCGATGGCCTCGAGTTCCTTGCGAAAGCCCAGTTTCACCGAGCCTTCGAGGCCCATGCCGCCAAACTCTCCGGTGGGCCATGCAACCGTAAAGAACGGCACCTTGTAGGAGCCGCCGGCCATGGCGATGGCGCCCAGGCCATAGGCCTTGCGGATCACCACGGTGAAGAACGGCACGCCGAGGTTGGCACCCGTCAGGAACATGCGGCTCGAATGCCGCACCAGTGCGGTTTTTTCGATCTCCGGGCCTACCATGATGCCGGGCGTGTCGCACAGGTGCAGGATGGGAATGTCGAAGGCATCGCATAGCTGCATGAAGCGGGCGCCCTTGTCGGCGGCGTCGGAGTCGATCGCGCCGCCCAAATGCAGCGGGTTGTTGGCGATCACTCCCACCGGCCGCCCCTCGACGCGGATGAGGCTAGTGACCATGCCGAAGCCGAAACCGGCACGCAGGTCCAGCACCGAGCCCTCGTCCGCAAGCGTCCCGATCACGTCGCGGATGTCGTAGGCACGCAGCCGGTTTTCCGGCACGATGTGTCGCATGGCTCGCTGGTCCGGTGCAGACCAGTCCTTGGTGTTCCCTTGAAAGAAAGCGAGGTAGCGCTTCGCTACCGCCACCGCTTCGGCTTCGTCGGCAACAGCAAGGTCCACCACGCCGCTCGGCACCTGCACGGACATGGGGCCGATGTCTTCCGGCGCGAACACGCCAAGTCCGCCGCCTTCGATCATCGCCGGGCCACCCATGCCGATGTTGGCGTCGGCAGTGGCGATGATCACGTCGCAACAGCCGAGCAGCGAGGCGTTGCCGGCAAAGCAGCGACCGGCGGTGATACCCACCATCGGCACCAGCCCCGACAGCGTCGCGAACTGCGAAAACGTGCCCTGGCCACCGCCGCCGCCCACCATGTCGGTGTCGCCGGGACGGCCGCCGCCGCCTTCGGCGAAGAGCACCATCGGCATCCGGCCTTCTCGGGCAACGCCGATCATGCGATCGGTCTTGCGGTGGTTCTGCGCGCCTTGGGTGCCGGCGAGCACGGTGTAGTCGTAGGCCATCAC
>VXPR01000146.1 GCA_009839405.1 Gammaproteobacteria bacterium | reverse complement strand
CTCTGGCACGGCCCCTCCCGCAACGAATCGAACACCGCTCGCAAGGTGCTCCTCTACAACTACTGCCAGCTTTGGGTCCGCTGCTACGACTACGGCGCAGTTCCGGACGTGGCCCAGCGCTGCACGCCGAGACAGCGGCGCCTACTGGGCGACCTCGGCTACGACTTCATGCCGGGCTCGTACTTCTACGTGCCTACGGATCAGGAAGAGGTGATCACTGGCGAGGCGGCCCCGGCATAGCAGGCGTCCAATCTGCAGCGCTGGGGTGGAGCCTTTGGACGGAGGGCGTCTCGCCCTCCCTACGTGCCAAGGCGCGCCACAGCAGACGACGCCAAAACGGCAAATGACCAAGTGAAGCGCTTGGAGCGGGGCATGAGGCAGCCCTCTCGTAGAAGCAGGACTAATGTCCAAGAGGACCATGCGGGCATTTGACGAGGTGGGCCTCGCGTCAAGCGAGGATGCAGTACCAGATCGGAACCGCGCCATCTCGCCTGGGAAGAACGCGAGACGCAAGAAGGAAGAGCGAACCTAAGGATGCACGCCCACCAAATCCAGTTCCTAGAGCTTCTAAACGGCCAAGTCCAGTATGTCGTCCCTAGATGGCAGCGACGCTACAGCTGGGGCCAACGTGAGATAGAACGGCTCGTGGAGGACCTCGTGACCGTTGCCACAGCAGGGGTTGATACGGGGCACTACGGCGGAACACTCCTCACCTTCCCGGAACCGGGAGCACCCGGCGTGGTGAGTACCATCCGAGTTGTCGACGGCCAACAGCGCCTCACCACGATCAGTATCCTCCTCGCAGCGATTGCAGACCAGCTTGGTCCCGACGGCGAGTGTGACGGTTGGACCGCTGAGATCATCCACAGCGACCGTCTGACCAACCCTGGCAAGCGAGCCGGCCAGCTACGAAAGCTCCGGCTTCAAGGTGGCGATGAGGATGAGTATCGCGAAGTGTTAGCAGGCCAAAGCGATGGTGCCGGTGCCGTGGCGCAAGCGTCTCGGACGATTCGTCGACTGGTCGCGAGGCATGATGTGGATGTCCTCCTGCGAGGACTGCAACGACTTCGAGTCGTTAGCATTGGATTGGATGCCAACGAAGACCCACAACAGATTTTCGAGAGTCTGAACGCCACCGGACGTCCGTTGACGGAGAGCGAGAAAGTCAAGAACTGGCTCCTGATGGGCTTGCCGGATGCTGAGCAGCAAGAGTTGCACGATGAGGTCTGGCTCGCAGTCGAGAGCGCGCTGGGGGCTGAACACGCTACGAAGCCGGTGGACGAGTTCCTGCGCGATCTACTTCGTTGGTGGACAGGCAAACTGCAAGGCATCGACACCGTTTACGACGGATTACGCCGTTGGGCCGTGCGTGGTGGCTACGAGAAAGACCGCCCGAGGTTATGCAGGAAGCTCGAGAGGCTGGCGGCACACTACGGCCTGTTAACCGGCGTAGCGGGGGAGCACTCGGATCGTCGGGTGCAAGTTGAACTGCGCCATCTGCGTGCCATGGGCATTGATGTACATCGCCCTCTGACGATGCGGCTCTTGCACGACGCTGAGGAACGGCGGGCGACCGACGCCGAACTCGCAGATACCTTGGGGCTGATTGGCACATGGATTACGCGTATCTGGCTGGCGGGGCGACCGTTGGCCGGGCTCAACAAGGCGATTGCCGATCTGGCACATGGGGATGGCCCCGAGGATGGCGAGAGCTTCTCCGATCATTGGCGAGGTCGCATCGATCGCCTACGCAATGGCCGTGCGGGTGTTCCCAACGACGAGGCAATACTTGAGGGGATTCGAACGCGGCGAGCCTATGGTGGCGGCCTGACGCCAACAACCAAGGCCGTGCTGTGCGCAATGATGGAAGACGAGCAGAGGGAGGCGCCGCAACGAGACCCTCTGACAATCGAGCACGTGATGCCCCAGAAGCTAACACCTCAGTGGCAACGCGACCTAGGCGACTCTGCCGCCGATGTCCACAGCACCTATCTCCATCGCTTCGCAAATCTGACCTTGACTGCCTACAACCCAGAACTGGCTGCCAAGCCCTTCCAAGACAAGGCTGCGATCTACAAAGACAGCTCGGTCAAGATGACTCAACGCGTAGCGGACGAGCCCAAATGGGATGAAGAGGCGCTAGAACGACGAGCTGAGCAGCTTGCGAGCAATGCTTTGAAGCTGTGGCCATGGGAGGCCGCAGGACAGACCGCACCCGAGCAAGCACCGTTCAAGTGGCGAGTCGGCAGCGGCGAATGGCACTCCGCCGACACCGGAACCGGCTTGGTCCTAAACGTCGCGAGCGCACTTCTCGCGCATGATCCGCACAACGTGGAACGGCTCTCTGGCGCTACGTTGAGCCGAGACCTACAGTCCGCCAGCCAGATTGCTCCCGACTCGAAGGCAGGCACACTGACGTTCCGCGCCGTACCAGGGCGCGACGATGTCGTAATGTACCCGTACGGGGGCAACTACCCCGAAAGCGCCGAGCGTTGTCGACAAATGGGGAGGCGCTGCGGCGTCAACGTAGAGGTGCTGTTCGGCGACGAGAACAGAACTGCCGCATTCTGGCGATTGCTCAAGCAACGCACAGGCGGCGTTCCTGGTCAGAAGGACAGGTGGCGCGGCAAGTCGCAGTGGACGAGCACGTTGAATGCCGATGGCGACCGAATCGGCATCTACGTCGGCAACCCCGATCTTCTATGGCTCTACATCCGATCCGGTTTGAGTCCGGACCATCCAACCGAGCGTGCCACCCGTGCCCGCCACTACTCGTGGATGATCCAGCAGACGATGGGCGACCAGCAGCTCGGAGAAAACCTCGAAGGTAGCAGCAAGGACGGATGGAGCATCACTGTTGAGCGCCCTTGGGTCCGTGATGACGAGGATGAGTGGCCGGAGGCGGTCGTTTGGATCAAGGAACAGCAAGAGAGGCTAGGCGCAATCGTGCGGGGTAGTTAGGCCGCCCTTGAGCAGGTTGCGGATCAGCTCCTAACCCGTCGCGAGATGGCCGTTGGGGGCGAGGGCATCCTGCGCTCGCGAGGCGCATCCTTGCAGGAGCGCAGCAGCAGACGTCCGTACCTAGCGCATACTCGGACGGTTACATGGTCATTTCGCGCCCATCGGCGCGACGAGCGTGGGATGCCCTCGCCCCCAACGGCCGTCACTGTGCGAACGCGCTCGGTGGACCCAATCACCGGTTTCCCAGCGGAAGATCGGATCCTGACGCCCCAGCGCCACTTCCTTGCACACAAGGCTCGCGGGAGGTCCCTTGCCATGATGGTCACAACCATGACGAGCCGAGAACTGAATCAAGATGTCGGGCGTGCTAAGAGTGCCGCGAAGTCTGGACCGGTGTTCATTACCGACAGGGGCAAGCCTGCGCATGTGCCTCTCAGCATCGACGAGTACAGGAGGCTCGCGAGTCAAGGGCGCAATCTTGTCGGATCGCTGTCGATGCCAGGGCTCGCGGACGTCGACCTCAAGCCGCATCGTGCAAGCATTCAGCTTCCTGCGCCTGATCTCGACTGACATTCCTTCTTGACACGAACGTGGTCTCGGAGTTGCCCCGCGACCCAGGCGGCTACTCGTGGATCGGCATGTTCCGGATGCCTGGGTAAGGGTGCGGCTACCGCCAGAGGAAACCTCGGCCCGTGGTTCGGTATTGGGTGCCTTCCGCTTTCGTGATTTCGACACCTTCCTTTCGGAGCCTTTCGCCTAAGGCGAGGTGGTTTGGGTCAGTGGCGTGCTTTTCTACGGCGGCGGCGTCTGTGCAGGCCATTACGAAGAGGAGGTCGCCTTCGGCCCAGGGGTTGGAGTCGGGGAAGTCGGCGACGATGCCGCCGGAGTACACCAGTGTGCCCGGTTCGGCATCCGCGCAGTAGCGGGCGTGATCGGCGCTCATGGTGATGAACTGGGCGCGGCGGGCTGGTGATGCGAACTTCATCCCGAGGAGGGTGAAGGAATGGTCGGCCAAGGTGGCGGGAGAGGCGACGTCGGGGCGTGACCACCAGCCGTAGTCGGGCACGTCGAAGGCGATGTTGACGAGCGTACGGTTCTTGATCATGCGGCCGGCGCCCATCGCTTCGCCGATGACCTTGTGCGATGGGCGTTCCATGTGGGTTTGCAGGCTTGCGAGGCCGCGTTCGTAGCGTTCGTACACCAGCACGCGAGTTTCGTCTTCCGCGTGGACGGCGGCTTCGTAGGCGGTGGTTTCGGGCTCAAAGTCGTAGGCGTCTTCGGCGCGCTTTTCCCATTCGTCGAGCCACTCGGACATGGTGGTGGTCTCGGTGATTTCGAACTCCACCACGGCGATCATCGGGCGGTTGTCGTTGCTCATTCGGACGCTCTCGGTAAGATTGCGCCCTAGTTCAACACACCTTAAGCCGAGTTGCCTAATGGCATCTGTCGGAACCCAGTACGAGGCCGCGTGCGAGGCTGTCGGACGGCTGATCCGGGAAGCCGGCCGCAAAGCCATTCTTCGTTCCGAACTGGTGTCCCATGCGCCGGCGCACGCCTGTGATCGGGCGTTGCGGCACTTCTGCGAGTCTGGCGAACTGACGCGGGTCGGCCAGGGCATCTATGGCATCGGGGCTGCGAAGGTGTTTGAGATCGTGCCGGAGGTGATGCCGAAGCTGGGTTACCGCATCCTGCCGGGGGAGCCGGTGCGGGGATACAGCCAGAAGGCCGGAGGTGCAGTGTGGCGGCTGGATCGGCCGTGCCGCCGCCTCATCCGTAAGCGTGGCGTGCAAGCGATGTTCGAAACGCCAAATGGAAGACCGGTGGCAAGCCGGCAACAAGGAAGCGCGATGGAGTCCATGCAAGAACCCCCAGCGCGGAGCGAAATCGACGCGCATTTCCACACTTTCGAGCGGTGCCATTCCCCGGCCCGCGCAGAGAAGGACCTGATCGTGCGCCGAGCACTGGTGGCGATGGAGCGCTTCCGCAGTGAAAGGGCCACGCTCGCCATTGAGGGGGGCACCGCGTTGGTGGCCTATCACCGGCTGACCACCCGATTCTCCGAAGACTTGGACATCCGCCTGATTCCAAACCAATCGGTGCGACAGCTTCCCGAAACGGAACGGATCGAGGCGCTGAAGGAGATCGGCCAGGAGTTCAAGGAACACATCCACGCCGAAATGCCCTTCCTGCAACCGACGCGCAAGGGACGGATTCGCAAGGATGCGCTGTTGCAGGCGTTGATCTACAACTACCAAAGCTCCGTGCCTGACGAGGAGGTCGTTGCGGGGTTGAAGTTCGAGGTGGTGCACATCCCGCTGATGATGCCCATCGTTGAACAGGCGGGGCTCGCGGGCGAGCGGTTCGGCTCGATCCATCCCGTGGAGATTGCCAGCGGCAAATGGCAGGCGCTCACCACGCGATTGCCAAGGAATGCCGATTCGTACCCCGACTTGGTCCGGCATGTCCACGACCTCGCAGCGCTTCGCCCCGCGCTCATCGTCCTTGCCCCGGAAACCGCCCGCGAGACCATGCTGCAGGGCGAGACCACACACGAGTCCGTTGCTGCTGTGCTGGAGGAACTGGCGCGACCCGTCTGGCGCGAACACTACGAGAGCTACATGCGGCGGATGGGGGTGCTGCCGGTGACTGATTGGCCGAACAGCCACCCCACATGGGACACGGTGCTGGCAAACTTCACAGCGCTGGCAGGCGAGCTCGGGCTAACGCCAACCGCCGGCGCCCGGCGTTAGCCGCAAGAGGTTAGTCGCTCGTGGTGAGGAGGAGGACGAAGTCTCCGTCGCCCTCGTGGTTGGCGTTCGGGGACGTGAAGGTGAGTTCCCCGTCGGCATGGGTAACTTGGGCAGGTTGCATTGAGCCGTTTGTGGGGTCGTGCCAGGTTGCTCGCACTGGGCCTTGGAACCATGTGCCGTCAATGGCGAGTTCCGTTTGGTCGGCAACGTAAACCAGGGCGAAGGAGCGGTCTCGGGCGCCGGCGGCTACGGTGCGGTCCCAGCCGTTCGGGTTTCCGGCGCCAGCCGTGAGCACCTGCCCCTCCGTGTCGGGTTCGAGTTTCCACCACTCGACCTGGCGCAAGAGGTTCGCCATGTGCGTGCCGATGTGGGTGGCGGACTTCTGCTGCAGGGCTGCCCGCCATTGCTCTTCGCTGGAGTCGTGGAACCAAAGCGGCCACGCGCCGTGGCCTTCGCCCATGCTGCCGCCGCCGAGGCGCGTTTGGTACATGGATTGGCGGATGCGCAGTTCCGGGGCGTGGATCGGGAAGCCGAATCTGGGATCCTTGAGTTCGGTCCAGTAGTACCACGGCTCCACCATCAGCACGGGCTTCGCTGGCGCTAAGCGGTAGTCCTCCAGCACGCGTGCCGCCATGCGTCCGCCTTCGGCATGCCCTTGCACGCTGCTGAAGTCGAGCCACGGTTCGTCGTGGAGGTATTCGGAGGAGGAGTGGCCGGCGCTGCGCATCGGGCCGCCACCATGTGGGTGCCAGCTCATCAGTTGCTTGCCGCCACCGGCGCGGATGCCGTTTGCCAAGGCGCGATAGCTCGCAAGGTCCGATTCCCTATACGGCGTGTCGCCGCCAATCACCCAGAGCACATTGGCTCTGTCGGCCCAGCGTTCACCGAGCCAGCGACCGTATTCGCCGATGCCCTCCACCGTCGCCTGCCGGTTGAACTGGTTCCACCAGAGCGCCACGGCATAGGCGGCCATACCGCGGGCCTCGATGTGATCGAGCACCCGGTCCGCGTGGGTGAAGTACTCCTCGATTGGCGTGAGCTTGGCTCGATCGGAAAACGACCGGTGGCCTTCTGCGTTCGGGCGGTCGCTGAACGCACCCACGCTCAGCAACATGACGGTGAAGCCCTTGTCGGCGCGGTCGTCGATGATCTCCCGCGCTTCGTCCAGGGAGTAGTGCCACAGGAGCGGCCAATGCGTGTCGCCCACGAACAGAAACGGCGTGTCTCCGGCATCCGTGAGATAGCGCCCGTCGCGAGACACCTTGAGCGGAAACTCCGCCGCCCCCGTTGATGCCGCCAGCGCCACTGCCAGAAGTCCTGCCCCGAGTCGCCGCACCTCCCTGCCCTTTTTCCCTAGTACCGGATCGAAGTGTCCAAGGTCACCCAGCGGCCATCGCGCACCACCGAAAGTGCGGATTCGTCCACGCCCTTGTGGTCATTGGGTCCGAAAACAACGCTGTAGCCGAAGATGTCGGTGTAGTCGTTGATCGACTCCATCGCCGCGATGAATCCGTCCCGGGTGAGGTCACGCCCGGCACGCTCCAGCGCAACCACCACCAGGTCCGCACCCCGATAGCCCTCCATCGCCGGCAGCCCCGCCTCCTCGCCATACCGTTCGCGATAGCGACGCATCCAGTCGCGCGCTTCCTCCGCCAAGGTCTCGTCGTCCTCGTAGATTTTGCCCATGTGGACGAAGGCGTAGTAGCCTTCCCCTGCCCCACTCTCCTGATCGGCGATTACCTGCCCGTACGCGGCGTTGTTGCCGACCCAGGCCACGTCCTCGTAGCCGAGCTTGCGTGCCGCCTCCAGGATGAGAATGGTGTCGCGGTGTACCGAGCCGAGCATCACGAGGTCGCAGCCGGCGTTGCGCAGCCTGATCACGGAGGCGGTGAACTCGCTGTCGGTGATCTTGTGCGCCGCCGTCTGGGCGATCTCGATGCCCATTTCCGCCGCCTGATCCTGTGCGCCTTCGAGAATCTCGAGGCCGTAGTCGTTGTTGAGGTACATCACGCACGGCGTCGTCTTGCCTTCGTTCTCGATGAAGTACTTCACGCCGGCGCGAATTTCGTCGTAGTAGGTGCCGTGCTGCGAGAACATCAGTCGCTCGAACGGCTCCACCATCGCTCGGGCGCCGGTGCCGGGGAAGATGTTGGGTACGCCGGCGCGGAACTGCGACTGCATCACGGCGTTGTTGGTGGGCGTGCCCACCGCCATCAGCATGGCGAAGATCTTGTCGCGATTGATGAGCTTGTTGGCGGCGGAGATGGCGCGGGGCACCTGATACTGCGTGTCCTCGACGATGTAGCGGACGCTGCGGCCATGCACGCCACCGGCCTCGTTCACTTCGTCGAAACGCATCCGGGCGCCGTTGAGGACGCCGACACCCCAGATGGCGATGGCACCGGACAGGTCGGTGTGCGTGCCGAACACCACCTCCGTGTCGGTCACGCCGTCCACCTCTGGCGCTTCGGGTGCGTCCGACGCATCGGTGCCCGTGGCGGACTCCTGCTGGCCACAGCCGACGAGCGCCAGCCCCAGTACGACGCCCCACAGCTTTCTCATGGCAACCCTCGCTGTTCCGGTGATGGTCCGTTCGTCCCCAAGCAACGCGCAAGTGCGAGCCGGCTCAGCCGCCACGATACATCGCCTCGACGAGGTCTGCGTATTTCTCGTTCACCACCTTGCGCTTGAGCTTCTGCGTGGGGGTGAGCTCGTCGTCTTCCGGGTCGAGGAGCTGGTCGATCAGGCGGAACCGCTTGATGGTCTCCACCTGGGCGAAACGTAGGTTGACAGTCTCGATTTCGCCCCAGATCAAGTCCTCCACCTCCCGGGTATGGCACAGGCTCGTGTAGTTGGTGAACGGCACGTCGTTGTCCTGGGCGAACTTGGTGACGTTCTCGTCGTCGATCATCACCAGGCACGTGAGGTAGGGGCGGCGATCCCCTACCACCACCGCGTCGGTGATGTAGGGCGAGAACTTGAGCTGGTTCTCGATCTCGCTCGGCGTGATGTTCTTGCCGCCGGCGGTGATGATGATGTCCTTCATGCGGTCCACGACATAGACATAGCCGTCGTCGTCGATGCGGCCCACGTCGCCCGTGTGCAGCCAGCCTTGGCGGAAGGTCTCGGCGGTCTTCTCGGCCTTGTTCCAGTAGCCGAGGATGACGCCGGGACTGCGGATGACGATCTCGTCCTGCTCCGCGAGCGCAACGTCAACGCCTTCAGCGGCCTTGCCGACGCTGCCGATGCGGAACTCTCCCGGCAGGTTGGCGGTGGCGATGCCGGCGCATTCGGTCTGGCCGTAGACCTCGTACATGGGCGTCCCCAAGGCCCAGTACCAGGCGATGAGATCCGGCGCGATGGGTGCGGCGCCAGTAGAGACCCAGCGGCACCGGTCGATGCCGAGCAGACGGCGAATGTTGCGCAGCACGAGCCGATAGGCAAGGAAGAAGAGCATCGCCACCGCAAGCGGCACCACGTCGCCCCGCTTGAGATACGCCGCCCGCCGCTCGCCGATGCCGATGGCGAGGCGATAGGCCGCACGGCCCAAGGCGGTCGCCTCCTTGAGCTTGATCTGCACCAGCGAAAACTGCTTCTCCCACACCCGTGGCACGGCGAAGTGGATGGTGGGCGAAACTTCCTGCTGGTCGTGATTGATGGTTTCGAGGTTCTCCACCAAGTTCACCACCGACCCGGCCTCGATGGGCGAGAAGGTGTAGAACATCCGCCCCGCAACGTGCGCCAAGGGCAGGAACCCGAGTTGCTCGTCGCTGTCCTCGACGCCGTAGCATTGCTGCAGCGTCGCCATCATGAAGACCATGTTGCGCCCGGAGATCATCGCGCCCTTCGGCGGGCCGGTGGTGCCGGAGGTGTAGGTGAGGATCATCAGGTCTTCGGGCGCGGCGCTCGATATCTCCGCATCCCACGTGTCGGGGTTGGCCTCGCCGTATTGCCGGCCGAGGTCGAGCAGCTCGTCGAACGACATGCACATCGGGTCGTCCAGGGCCCTCAGCCCCTCCATGTCGAAGATGACGATGCGTTCGAGGGTCGGGCAGCGCTCGCGCACTTCGAGCACCTTGTCGAGCTGCTCCTCGTCCTCGGCGAAGTAGAACCGGGTGCCGCTGTCGACCACGAGGTATTCCACCTGCGTCGGCGAATCGGTGGGATAGACGCCGTTGCTGACGCCTCCGGCGCAGATGACGCCAAGGTCCGCGAACAGCCACTCCTTGTTGACTTCCGAGGCGATGGAGCACACGTCGCCGCGTTCTAGGCCCAGCGCCTTGAGGCCAAGCCCGGCCAGCCGCGCCTGCTCGCCGTACTCCGCCCAGGTGTATTCGTTCCAAACACCGAAATCCTTTTCCCTGAGCGCGACCTTGTCGCCGAGCTCTTGCACCCGCTTACGGAAGAGCTGCGGCACGGTGGTGCAGCCATCGATCGCGACATCCGTTGCAGCCATGTTCATCGCCAAGTCTTCCTCTGCTTCCAGCGCCGCCGTCCGCGCACGCCCTGATCCTTCATGCCGAGATAAAACTCCTTGATGTCGGTGGCGCCAGCCAGGCGCTCGCAGGTGTCTTCCATGACGATGCGGCCCACCTCCATGACGTAGCCGTAGTCGCCAAGGTCCAGTGCCATGCGCGCATTCTGCTCCACCAGCAGCATCGTCACCTTCTGCTCTTCGTTCAGGCGCTTGACGATGCCGGCGATCTCGGCCACCAGGCGCGGCGAGAGCCCAAGCGAAGGCTCGTCGAGCAGCATGAGCTTGGGCCTTGCCATCAGCGCCCGGCCAATGGCGAGCATCTGCTGCTGGCCGCCCGACAGGAAGCCGCCGGCAAGTTTGCGCCGCTCCGCGAGGGCCGGGAAGTAGCCATAGACGAGATCGATGTCCGCCGCCACGCCGCGGTCCTTGCGGGCAAAGGCGCCCATCCGGAGATTTTCCTCCACCGTCAGGAAGGGGAAGATCTCCCGCCCCTCCGGCACGTGGCCGATGCCGAGGCGGGCCACCCGGTCGGGGTCGCGGCTGGTGATGTCCTCGTCGTCGAACGTCACCTTACCCTTCTGCGGCTCCATCGCGCCGCTGATGGTCTTGAGCACCGTGGTCTTGCCGGCGCCGTTGGCGCCGAGGATGGTGACAATGGAGGATTCAGCCACTTCCAGCGAGACGCCCCGGATCGCCATCACCGGGCCGTAGTAGGTCTCGATGTTGCGCAGGTTCAGGAGTGCCATGGCTGCCTGCCCCTCAGTCGCCGAGATAGGCCCGCAGCACTTCCGGATGCTGCTGGATTTCGCTCGCGTTGCCGGTGGCGAGCACGACGCCGTCAGCCATTGCCAGCACGCGGTCGGAGACGGTGGCGACGAGGTTCATGTCGTGCTCCACCATCGCCACCGTGATGCCGAGATCGGCCACGATGTCCTCGATCCAGAACGAGAGGTCTTCGGTCTCCTCCGGATTCAGGCCAGAAGACGGCTCGTCGAGCAACAGGAGCTTGGGTGACAGGCACAGCGCCCGAGCGATCTCCACCATCTTGCGGGCGCCGTAGGGCAGGCCGCCGATGGGCTGCTCGCGATAGCGCTGCAGGTCCAAAAGGTCAATCACGTCCTCCACCTTGCGACGGAACTCGAGCTCCTGCCGGCGCGCCTTCGGCAGGAACAGGAAGTCGGCCACGAGCGAGGTTTCGCGATGCACATGCTGGCCGATGAGCAGGTTCGTCAGCACCGTCTCGTGCTCGAAGAGCTCCGTGTTCTGGAACGTGCGAGCGATGCCAAGCGCGGCGATGCGATGCGTCGGCACCGAAGTGATGTCGGTGCCGTCGAAGCGCATGGCGCCAGCGTCGGCGTCGTAGAAGCGGCTGACGAGATTGAAGATGGTGGTCTTGCCAGCGCCATTCGGGCCGATGATGCTGAACACCTCCCCGGCCTCGATGGCGAACGAAACCTCCCGCACGGCATGAACGCCGCCGAAACTGAGCGAGAGATTCTCGGCTGTCAACAAACTCATGGTGACGCCGACTCTGGGGGGGAGGGGGGGGGGGGGGACACCCCCCCCCCCCGGGGGGGGGGCGCGAGGGGCGGGGGGGGCGGCGCGCGGCGCGGGG
>VXPR01000164.1 GCA_009839405.1 Gammaproteobacteria bacterium | reverse complement strand
GATCGACGCCATGGCGCTGCCGCCCTGCCACCTGCTGTTTCAGTTCCACGTCGCCGATGGGCGGCTTTCCTGCCAGCTCTACCAGCGCAGCGCTGACCTCTTCCTCGGAGTGCCGTTCAACATCGCCTCGTACGCGCTCCTCACGCACATGATGGCGCAGGTCACGGGACTTGCCGCCGGCGAGTTCATCCACACCTTCGGCGACGCCCACATCTACGCCAACCATCTGAAGCAAGTGGATCGCCAGCTCGGCCGCGAACCCCTGCCCCTGCCGACGCTGGAACTGAACCCGGCGGTGGAGGACATCTTCGACTTCACCTACGACGACATCACCCTCGTTGGCTACCGCTCGCACAAGGGCATCAAGGCACCGATCGCCGTGTAGAGGCGCATGAACTGAAAAATCGCGATCTCATATCGCGAAATTTCGGTAAAATCGGCATCATGTATCGCAGATTTCTTGATCGACCCCAAAGCTCGATCTTTCTTTTCGGCCCGCGTGGCACCGGCAAGTCCACTTGGCTGCGGGAGCGGTTCCCGGACGCCACGTTCTACGACCTTCTCGACACCAGCGAAGCGCTGCGGCTCGCCGCTGACCCGGGAGCACTCGGGCGCGAGACGGCCATGTTGCCGGCCGAGTCGTGGGTGGTGATCGACGAGGTGCAAAAGGTTCCCGCGTTGCTCGACGAGGTGCACCGGCTCATCGAGAACCGGTCGCTGCATTTTGTTCTTTCCGGATCGAGCGCCCGCAAGCTTCGGCGTGGCAGCGTCAATCTGCTTGCCGGCCGAGCCAAGGTACGGGAGATGTTCCCCCTCGTCTCCCAGGAACTTGGCGATGATTTCGACCTGGAACGCTCGCTGCGCTACGGCACCTTGCCGATGGCCGTCGCCCCGGCACGTTCGGGCGACACCGTAGCTGCCGAGGACTATCTGCGCAGTTATGCCGCAACCTACCTCGTGCAGGAAGTGCAGGCCGAGGCTCTCACGCGCAACATCGGCGCGTTTGCCCGCTTCCTGGAAGTGGCGGCGCGCCACAATGCCCTGCCCATAAACGCAACCAACATCGGTCGCGACGTCGGCGTCAATCGTCACACAGTGGAGAACCACTTTGGCGTGCTCGTGGACACGCTGCTTGGCACGTGGCTGCCAGCGTGGAAGCCCAAGGCGTCGACGCGCCAAGTGCAGCAGAGCAGATTCCATTTCTTCGACTGTGGTGTGGCGCGAGCGCTGTCGGGTCGTCTGCCGTACCCGCCGCTCCCGGAAGAGCTCGGCTTTCAAGCCGAGACCTTCCTGCTCACGGAGTTGCGGGCCTTCCTCGCCCATTCCGGGCTCGGCTACAAGCCCCACTTCTGGCGCGACTACAGCGGCGCCGAAGTGGACTTCGTGTGCGAGACGGCGCGCGGCTTTGTCGGCATCGAGGTAAAGGTCTCGCGCCGATGGGACAAGAAGTTCAACCGCGGCCTGCACAAGCTGTGCGGACTCGTGGGCGCCGATCGAATGACCTGCTATGGCGTCTATCTCGGCGAACGACCGGCGCTCTGGGACGACATCCACATCCTGCCCTTCGGCGAGTTCCTGAAGGCACTGTGGGCCGGCGACATCATCGCGTAAGGCGGACGAGGGCACGGCCAAGGAGCGACGATGATCGTATCGGCAATTTGGGCAATGACTCGCAACCGGGTGATCGGCAAGGATGGCGACCTGCCGTGGCGGCTGCCGGATGACCAGCGCTTTTTCCGCCGCACCACCCTCGGCAAGCCCGTAATCATGGGGCGCAAGACCTTCGACGAGATCGGCCGCCCCCTGCCCAAGCGCCGCAATATCGTGCTGTCGCGCCGAGGGGTTCGGTGCGAGGGTGTGGAGGTCGTCCGCGACCTCGACTCCGCGCTGGCCCTCGCCGCCAGCGACGCGCCGGAAGAGGCGTTCATCATTGGCGGTGCGGAGATCTACGCCCTCGCCCTGCCCCGAACCGATCGCCTCTACATGACCTTGATCGATGCGGAACTCGAAGGCGACACCTGGTTTCCGGACTTCGAGCTTGCCCAATGGCGCGAGGTGAAGCGCACCGAGCATCCGGCCGACGAGCGGCACGCCTGGCCGTTTTCGATCCACGTTATGGAACGCGTCTGACAGAGCGCCGCGTCTCGCCATCGCGCCCGTACAATCGCACCCTTCAGCCGTCCTTCAGTAATCAGCCAAAGGGAGACTCCATGTCGGCACCACTTGGACACGCAACCACGTTGCTCGCGGCGATGGCGGACGGCATTGGCGAGGTCAGCTTCGCATCTCGCGACTGGGTGGCCGAAGCCGGTGATGCCCTGGCCGATGCCGTCGAACGCCACGCCGACGCGCTGCGTGCGGAGACCTTCACGCTGTGCGAGGTGGCTCACAACCCGCCGGTCTGGCTGCGCGCTGGCGGCAAGGTTGCGTGGCATGCCCGCATCGAGGGCGGCCGGGTGGTTGCCGTTGATGCCGGCGAACTTCCCTCCTCCGAGTGCGACTTCCGCGTCGAAGGCGACCATTCGATCATGAGCAACATGGGGCGCATCGTGTTCCACGGCAGCAATCCAGCCGTGGTTGCTGCCGCGCAGGCACGCCTCGGCAAGCTGTCGCGCTGGAAGTTCGACGGGGCGATGCCGGACAACCCGGCGCTGCTCGCGGCGCTGCGACGGCTGCACGATGTCATGGCACCCCGCACCTTGCCGCGCTTCACCTTCATGACGCCGGAGTGGGTGAGCTCAGCGCGCCATGTGCTTTCCACACGCGCGACTTCGGCGAAGTATGCCCGCGGAATCCGCAACGTCGTCTTCACGTTCTCTGAGGAGTTCACCCATACCCCGGCCTATGCCTTCCCCGACGGCGCGCACGGCGGCTTTTGGGTGCGCTGCGACCACGGCGAAATCACGGTCGGCGCCGGCCCGCTGCCCGAGACGATGGCACCGGCAGATGCCCTCACCAAGGGCAAGTACACGCCCGTCGTGCCGGTGGGCCGCACCGTCAACGCGCTGATGACGGAGGAAGAGCAAGCTGCCCAGGCGGCCTACAGCAAGGCCGCGTTCCGCCGCGAAGAGGAAACCGGCGAGCACCCAGTGAACCAGACTTCCCCTTCGGGAAAGGGCCCAATGCCGACGGAACTCGCGCGCATCTTCATGCCACTGCACGACGAACTCTCGAAGCGCACGTCCGGCGAACTGCCGTCCGACTTCGACGCCGCCGTGAAACCGGCCTGGGCCGAGGCACAATCCTTCGACCGCGACAGCGTGTACGACGCCTCGTGGCTGCGCTACGACGAGTTCGACATCTACGGGGACACGCGGAAGGGGGCGTAGGGGCGCAATCTCCTCGGACGACCGTGCCGCCGCGGAGGGCCCTTATGGCGCGAGGGCCTTTCGCCATCGCACGTGCTGCAAGGCGCAAGTGACGTGGACCGCGAGGGCGCCGTGGCGATGCTACGATGCCGGCTTGGCGCAGGACGGTTGGATCAATGGACATCACTCCCATTCCGGACAAGGGTTTTGGCGCGGTCGTAACGGGCGTGCGGCTTGCTGAAGTCAGCGACGATGAGTTCGGTGCCATTCGGGCAGCGTGGCTCGATCGGGGCTTTCTGCTGTTCCCCGGGCAGTTCCTGAGCGACGCCGAGAATGTCGCATTCGGCGAGCGGTTCGGCGAGCTTGAGTTTGGCGCCAATCCCATGTCGAACAGCCGCAAGAAAGACGACGGCAGCTTTGGCGAGGTGTTTGGCTTTCGCACCCAGATCATGCGCACCAACGTCGGCAACGAGGCCTGGCACACCGACTCCACCTACAAGCCCATCAGCAGCAAGTGCGCCATGCTTTCCGCAGTGACCGTACCGGAGGAGGGCGGCAATACGGAGCTTGCTGACATGCGCGCCGGCTATGCGGCGCTCGACCAGGCGACCAAGGACCGCATCGAAGGGCTGTCCGCGTTCCACTCCACGCAGTTTTCGCAGGCCAACGATGTCGGCGACTTCCCGCCGCAGGGCGACAACAGCATCTACCACGGCGAGGCGTACCTGCGGCGCCTGGTGAAGGTGCATCCGGACACCGGCGTAAAGAACCTGTTTGTCGGACGTCACGCGTTTGGCATTCCGGGACTGCCGCGGGCCGAGAGCCGGGCGCTGCTCAAGTCGCTGGTGGAGTTCGTGGTGTCGGACCCCAGCCGCGTGTACAGCCATCATTGGAGCCCCGGCGACACGCTGTTCTGGGACAACCGCGCGCTGCTGCATCGCGCCATGCCATACGACTACGCCAAGCCCCGCGTGCTCATCGGCACTCGCGTTGCCGGCGACCCGGCGACGGAGCTTGCGTACTACCCAAGCGACCCCGCTGCCGAAGCCGGCCGCAAGGCGCTGCAGGAAGAACTCGCGCTGCTGCGGGAGGAAACGGCGGACCGCCTCTACGGCGGCACCACCGCAGACAGCTCCGGCGCCGGCGCGCGCACCGCGTATGACCCGGCAACCCGAATGCCGCCGGCGCGGGCGGAAGCCACGTGAGCGGCTGGAACTACCGAGTCGCACCTTTGCAGCACACGCTTCGCGCCGCCATTCTGGTAGTGGCGGCAGGGGCTATGGCCGAGACAGTGCAAGCGCCCTCAAACATGGAAGTGCGGGGTGCGCCCGAGGCCTCGGCTAGCGTCGTGGAGACGTTGGCTCGCTATCGTAATGCGCGCTCAGCGACGCTAGTGGATTGGGTCGGCGACGGTGTGCTCGTGGCCACGAGGTTTGGCGACAGCACGCAGTTGCATCGGGTCGAGACGCCGCTCGGGATGCGCCGGCAGGTGACGTTCTTTGCCGAACCGGTGCGCAGCGCGGCGGTGAACCCGCACGCTAGCGAGCCGGGGTTCGTGTTCCTGAAGGACATCGGCGGCTCGGAGTTCTACCAGATGTTCTGGCGTCCTTCCGGCGGCGGGGCGGCAGAGCTGCTGTCTGATGGCAGGTCGCGCTACACGGGCGTTTCTTGGTCGCAGAGCGGGCGTTGGCTCGGCTACACGACCACCGAACGCAACGGGCGGGACTGGGATCTCCACGCTCGTGCCTTCGATCCTGAGGCGGGCTTCGGCGCGACGAAGGTGATTCAGGAGGGCGCTGGCGTCGGCTGGTCGCTGGAAGACTGGTCCGCGGGCGAAGATCGCGTGCTCGTCTCCAAGTACGTGTCAATCAACGAGGCGGAACTCTACGAGATCGACTTGGGTACCGGTGCACGCCGCCAACTGTTGCCGCACCCCGACGCCACGGAGGGCGTTGCCATCGGCGGCGCGGTCTATGGCACGGACAACGGCGTGTACTACACCAGCGATGCCGGATCGGAGTTCATGCAACTGCGTCGTCTGGACCTCGCCACCGGCGAATCCACCACGCTGACAGAGGATGTCGAGTGGAACGTCGGCGGCGCCGCGGTTTCCCGCGATCGGGCGCGCATCGCCTGGACCTTCAACGAGGGCGGCTACAGCAGATTGCAGGTGGCATCGACCGCGGATGGCCAACCCTTGGCTCTGCCCGCGATTCCGGACGGCATCGTTGGCCGGCTCAGGTTCTCGCCCGATGGCCGGAAGCTTGCCTTCACGCTGTCGCGGCCCGTGGCACCCTCGGACGTGTACAGCATCGATCTCGGCAGCGGCGCCCTGACGCGCTGGACCGCGAGCGAACTCGGCGGCTTGCCGGCCGAGGGCCTCGCCGCGCCGGAACTGGTGAAGTTCGCCTCGTTCGACGGCCTTGAGATTCCCGCTTTCGTGTATCGGCCAGCCGGCCCCGGGCCGCATCCTGTGCTGGTGAACATCCACGGCGGCCCAGAGGGGCAGGCTCGACCCGGCTTCTCCCCCAGTTCGCAGTTCTACATGCAGGAACTTGGCCTCGCCGTGGTGTTTCCGAACGTGCGGGGCTCTGCCGGCTACGGCAAGTCGTGGCTCAAGCTCGACAATGGTCGTCTGAGAGAGGATTCGGTGCGCGACATCGGCGCGCTTCTCGATTGGATCGAAGAGCAGCCGGAGCTTGACCAAGATCGCGTCGCGGTGACCGGCGGCTCCTACGGCGGCTACATGGTGCTCGCCTCGATGGTGCACTTCGCGGAGCGCATCCGCGCCGGCGTCGAGCGAGTGGGCATCAGCAACTTCGTTTCCTTCCTGGAGAACACGCAGGCATATCGCCGCGACTTGCGGCGTGCCGAATACGGCGACGAGCGCGACCCCGAGATGCGCACCTTCCTAGAGGGCATTGCGCCATTGCACAGGGCGCACGAAATCGCCGCGCCCTTGTTGATCGCCCAGGGCCTGAATGATCCGCGGGTGCCGGCGAGCGAGTCTGAACAGATCGCCGGCGCGCTCGCACAGAGCGAGATTCCGGTGTGGTATGTGCTGGCGAGGGACGAGGGCCACGGCTTCGCCAAAAAGCCCAACGCAGATTACCTTGCGGCGCTGACCGCGATGTTCCTGGAGCGACATCTCCTGCACGATTGACGGCCGTCCGCCCGTGCGAGCGATTCATCCAACACAGGCGACCACAAGGGTCGCCCCTACGGGGGGGCCGGCCATGCGACGGCCCCGTAGGGGCGAGGCTTGTCCTCGCCCGTGTTTGCGATTGACGACCGTTCGGCCCAGGGAAGGGCCTCGGTCATCCAGCGCGGGCGACCATAAGGGTCGGCCCCTACGGGGCGTCGTGTTTTGGCGAGTCGGACGGTCTCGGTTCAGCAGGGACCGGCGGTGGGAGGGCAAGTTACAATTCCGTTCGAGGCTTAAGCGCGGGGGAAGAGGTGAGCGAGCCTTCGACCAACGGGAGCGGTTACTGGCGCGACAACATGCGCCTCGTTGGCATCTGCCTTGCCGTCTGGTTCTTCGTCTCCTTCGGCTGCGGCATCCTGCTGGTGGATTTCCTCAACCGCATCACCATCGGCGGTTTTCAGCTTGGCTTCTGGTTTGCCCAGCAGGGCAGCATGTATGTCTTTCTCGTCATCATCTTCGTCTATGCGGCGAGGATGACGGTGCTTGACCGCCGCCACGGCGTGCGGGAAGACGACGAGAACGCGCCCCAGGACCCGCCCGGCACCTCTTCCTAATGGAGCTTCAAACCCTCACTTACCTCATCGTCGGGCTCTCCTTCGCGCTCTATATCGGCATCGCCTATTGGTCTCGGGCGTCGAGCACCGGCGATTTCTACGTCGCCGGCAAGCACGTGCATCCCGTGGCGAACGGCATGGCGACAGCGGCGGACTGGATGTCCGCAGCATCGTTCATTTCCATGGCGGGGATCATTGCCTTCATCGGCTACGACGGCTCGGTCTATCTCATGGGCTGGACCGGCGGCTATGTCCTGCTCGCCCTCCTGCTGGCGCCGTACCTGCGCAAGTTCGGCAAGTTCACCGTGCCCGAGTTCATCGGCGAGCGCTACGGCTCGAACGGCGCACGCGTGGTCGCCGTCATCTGCCTCATCGTCATCTCCTTCACCTATGTCGCCGGGCAGATGCGTGGCGTCGGCATCGTCTTCTCCCGCTTCCTTAACGTGGACATCGGCGTTGGCCTCCTGGTGGGAATGGGTGTGGTGTTCACCTACGCCGTGGCCGGCGGCATGAAGGGCATCACCTACACGCAGGTGGCGCAGTATTGCGTGCTGATCTTCGCCTACACGGTGCCGGCGGTGTTCATCTCCTTGCAGGTGACCGGCGTCGCGCTACCGCAGGCGGCGTTCGGCGCCGAAGTGGTGGAAGGCGGCGGGTATCTGCTCACCAAGCTCGACCAAATCGTCACGGACCTCGGCTTTGCCGCCTACACCGACGGCACCAAGAGCACCGTTGACGTCTTCTTCATCACCCTCGCGCTGATGGTGGGCACGGCCGGTTTGCCGCACGTGCTGGTGCGCTTCTTCACCGTGCCCAAGGTGCGCGACGCCCGCATCTCCGCCGGCTATGCGCTGCTCTTCATTGCCATCCTCTACACCACGGCACCAGCAGTGGGGGCGTTGGCCCGGCTCAACCTGACGACGACCATCCAGACCGGGCCCGTGTTCGAGGAAACCGCGAACCTCGCCTACGAGGAGCGTCCGGGCTGGTTCCGCACTTGGGAAGAGACCGGGCTGCTCGCGTTCGACGACAAGAACGACGATGGGCGAATACAGTATTACAACGACGCCAACCCGGAGTTCGCCGAGCGTGCCAGCGCCCACGGTTGGCAAGGCAACGAGCTGACGGTGGATCGCGACATCATCGTGCTCGCGAACCCGGAGATTGCATCGCTGCCGGATTGGGTGGTGGCGTTGGTGGCCGCCGGCGGCATCGCCGCGGCGCTTTCGACAGCCGCGGGCCTCTTGCTCGTCATTTCCGCCGCCGTCTCGCACGACCTTCTCAAGGGCGTGTTTACGCGCGGCATCTCGGAGCGGCGCGAACTGCTCGCGGGACGGATCAGCGCGGCGGTGGCCATCCTCCTCGCCGGATACCTCGGCTACAACCCGCCCGGGTTCGTGGCGGAAGTTGTGGCGCTGGCCTTTGGTCTCGCCGCCTCGTCGCTGTTCCCAGTGATCCTGCTCGGTATTCTCTCGGTGCGCGTTAACAAGCAAGGCGCCATCGCCGGGATGCTGACGGGGCTGGCCTTCACCCTCGGCTACATTCTCGCCTTCAAGGGAGTGTTCATGCCGCCGCTAGCGGAAAACGTGGCGGAAAACTGGCTCTTCGGCATCTCCCCGGAGGGCATCGGTGCGGTGGGGGCAATGCTCAACTTCGCCGTCACCATCGCCGTGAGCAAGATGACGCCGGCGCCACCGGAGGAGATTCGGGAGCTGGTGGAACGGATTCGCGTGCCGCGCAGCCGACCGTAGGGGCGACCCTTGTGGTCGCCCGTCCAACGTGAACCGAGGCCCTTCAATGCACGAACACGGGCGGGGACAGGCCTCGCCCCTACGATGCCGCTCGCGAGTGCAAAGGAGGTGTCCTGCGAGGCTCCTGGCCTCGACGCTGCATTCCGAGGGATGGACGGGTGCGATGCGTTTAGAATCCCCGCCCTTCCCATCGCGCCGCCAAAGGGACACTTGATGCTCGCCAATTCCGTATTCACGTCCGAGTCCGTGTCCGAGGGTCATCCCGACAAGATGGCCGACCAGATTTCGGACGCCGTGCTCGACGCCATGCTGGCGCAAGACCGAGATTCACGGGTCGCGTGCGAGACCCTCGTCAAGACGGGCCTGGTGGTGCTCGCCGGCGAAATCCGCACCAACGCCGTGGTAGATGTGGATCGCCTGGCGCGGCAAGTGATCCGCGAGATCGGCTACGGCGAGGAAGGCAGCGGCCTCAACCTTGACGCCCTCACGGTCGTCAACGCGCTTGGAATGCAGTCGGCGGACATCGCCCAGGGCGTCGATGAAACCGCCGACCACGAACAGGGCGCCGGCGATCAGGGCCTCATGTTCGGCTACGCCACCGACGAGACCGACGTGCTCATGCCAGCCCCCATCACCTACGCCCACCGCCTCGTTCGCCGCCAAGCCGAAGTTCGCCGCGCCAACCCCAAAGCCCTGCGCCCCGACGCCAAAAGCCAGCTCTCCTTCCGCTACGACGAAGACGGCAAGCCCGTCGGCGTCGATGCCATTGTCCTGTCCACCCAGCACACCCCGGACATCGACACCGACGATCTGCATGAACTCGTGCGCGAGGAGATCATCTACCCGGAGATTCCGAACAACTGGATCGGCTCCGACACCAAGGTTCACATCAACCCCACCGGCAGCTTCGTCGTGGGCGGCCCAGAGGGCGACTGCGGCCTCACCGGGCGCAAGATCATCGTCGATACCTACGGCGGCATGGCGCGTCACGGCGGCGGCGCGTTCTCCGGCAAGGACCCTTCCAAGGTGGATCGCTCTGCCGCCTATGCCGGCCGCTACGTCGCCAAGAACGTCGTCGCGGCAGGGCTCGCCCAGCGCTGCGAGATTCAGGTGAGCTACGCCATCGGCGTTGCCGAGCCCACCTCCGTCAGCGTGGAGACCTTCGGCACCGGCAAGATTGCCGACACCCGCATCGAGACGCTCATCCGCGAACACTTCGACCTGCGCCCGCGCGGCCTCATCGAAATGCTCGACCTCAAGCGCCCGATCTTCCGCGCCACCGCCGCCTACGGCCACTTCGGGCGCGAAGAGGAAGCATTCACCTGGGAACGCACGGATCGAGCCGAGGGCCTGAGGGCGGACGCCGGCATCTGAGTCACGCGCAATTCGCCCCGTTTGCATGGCCGATCTCAGCTTCGAGTTCTTCCCGCCGCGCACAGCCGCCGGTGCCAAGCCGCTGCTGCGGGCAGCCAAGGCGCTGCTCGAACGACGGTCGGCATGGTGTTCGGTTACCTACGGCGCCGGGGGCTCTACCCGCGACGGCACGTTCGAGACGGTATCGGCGCTTAGGGAGGCAGGCATCGACGTTGCCCCGCACCTATCGTGGGGTCGGGACAGCGAGGACGATGTGGTGCGCCTCTTGGACCGCTACACCGCAATGGGCATCCACCGAGTCGTAGCGCTGCGGGGCGATCGACCGTCCGGAGTGGGGAACGCTTGGCAAGGGCACTATGCCGAGGACTTGGTGCGCCTCATTCGCCGGCGCGTGCCTGCCCCGATCGAGATTTCCGTCGCCGGCTACCCGGAGGTGCATCCAGATGCCCCAAGTTCCGGCGCCGACCTCGAGTTCCTCAAGCGCAAGCTGGACGCCGGCGCCGAAGTCTGCATCACGCAATACTTCTACAACGCCGACGCCTACTTCGACTTCCGCGACCGCTGCCAGGCAGCCGGCATCTTCGCTCCCATCGTCGCTGGCATCATGCCCATCACCAACTACCGCAATCTCGTCCGCTTCTCCGACAAGTGCGGCGCCGAGATCCCCCGCTGGCTGCGGCATCGTCTCGCCGAGCTTGACGGCGACGACGAAGCACTGGCGGATTTCGGCGCCGACGTGGTGACGGGACTCTGCCAGCGCCTCCTCGAAGGCGACGTTTCCGGCATTCACTTCTATACGTTGAACCGTGCGGCCCCAACCTTGCGCGTGCTTGGCAACTTGGGGCTGTGACGAGGCGGCCCCTCGGAGGCGAAGCGTACCGTGAGCAGAAAACCAAGACTGTATGCGCCGGAACTCCCGCCGCGCAGCCAAGCCACCGACGGGCAGCTAGTGACGTTGGCGCCGGCCGCCAGCGCACACCTCGCCCAGGTGCTGCGCGCTCGATCCGGCGACGAAGTGGCGCTTTTTGACGGCCAGGGCAGCGAGTACCTCGCGCGTGTGGAGACGCCAGACAAGCGATCCTGCGAGCTTCGCCTAGGCCGGCTCCTCCGCTCCGGACCGCCGCCCAAGGGCCGCTTGCACCTCCTGCAGGCCGCGATCAAGTCCGGTCTCGAAGGCGTCATTCAACAAGCCACGGAACTCGGCGCAACCGACATCACCATCTTCCGCGCCGAACGCAGCGCCTCGGCTTCGCTGCGGCAAGACCGTGCCGTCCGCATCGCCACCGGTGCCACCGAACAATCGGGCCGCCTGTTCCTGCCGACCGTGACGTTGGTCGACAGCTTCAGCGCAGCCATAGAGCGGGCAACCGGCGAACGCCTAATCGCGCTGCCGGACGCGCCAGCCCTTGGCACGGCATCCGACTGCGACAGCGCGACTATCGCCATCGGCCCAGAGGGTGGCTTCACCAGAGTGGAGGTGGAACATGCCCTCAACGCCAGCTTCCATCCCTTCGGCCTGGGCCCGCTCACATTGCGCGCCGCCACAGCAGCCCCAGCGGCGTTCGCCAGTTGGCAACAGATGCATGCCTGGCAAGGAACGACCACCTAGGCCCCCCGCACCCCCAACAACGGTGGCGGCGTGCAC
>VXPR01000287.1 GCA_009839405.1 Gammaproteobacteria bacterium | reverse complement strand
GAGGGGGGGCGCCGACCCAACGCCCGTACGCCACAGAACCTGCGAACGAAACCCCTCCTGTCACTCTCCTTTCGCGCAAGGGGGGAGTGACAGGAAAGTGCACGCCACGACCGTTGTTGGGGATGCGCGGGAAGGCAGAATGCCTTCCCTCCGGAAATCCGTCCGAAGCTAGTTGCTCCAGTAAAATCCCGCGCCATGCATTCCAAGGCCAAGTCTCGCGTCTGCGCCACATGCGCTTTCGTCGCCATGTCCGTGTTCCTCGGTGCGTGTTCCTCTGAACAAGCGAGCGAGCCTGAAGCGCCCTGGTTCGCGGACGAGGCGGCCGCTCGTGGCATCACCTACTTCCACCAGTCCGGTTTTGCTGGCCGCCCCTTGCTGCCAGAAATCACCGGCAGCGGCGCCGCCTTTGCCGACGTGGACGGCGATGGCGACCTCGATGCCTACATCGTCCAGTCGGGCAGCCTGTACCCGCAGGAACCGGGTTCCGATCTGCCCGGCAACGAGCTGTATCTGAACCGAGGCGATGGCGTATTCGACAAGGTTGCGGATGGTGGCGGCGCTGCAGACACTGGCTACGGCATGGGCGTGGCTGCCGGCGACTACGACAACGACGGCGACGTGGACCTCTACGTCACCAACGTCGGCGCCAACACGCTGCTCAAGAACGACGGCACGGGCCGCTTTGAAGATGTCACCGAAGCGGCCGCTGTTGGCGATCCGGGCTGGAGCACGGCTGCGGGCTTTCTCGACCTCGATGCCGACGGCGACCTCGACCTCTACGTCGTCAACTACATCAACTGGAGCATCGAAAGCGAGATCCGCTGCTATGTCGGCAACCTGCTCACCTACTGCCCGCCGGCGAACTACAACGCCCCGGCGGTGGACACGCTCTACCGCAACGACGGCGACGGCACTTTCACGGACATCAGCGCCGAGTCCGGCATCGGCGGCGGCTTCGGCAACGGCTTTGGCCTGGTTGGCGCAGACTTCACCGGCGATGGTGCAACGGACCTTTTCGTCGCCAACGACATGATGCTCGACCAGTTCTGGGTCAACGAAGGCAACCTGCGCTTCACCGATCAGGCGACCCTTTGGGGCAGCGCAGTGGACGAGCACGGCGTCGCCAAGGCCGGCATGGGCGTGTCCGCCGCCGACATCGACAACGACGGCGACATGGACATGATGGTGGTGAATCTCGAAGGCCAGACCGACTCGTTCTTCCGCAACGAGAACGGCTACTTTCGCGATGTCACGGCCGAGTTGGGCCTCGGCATCACGGGCCGCTTCACCCGCTTCGGCGTGACGCTCGCGGACTTCGACAACGATGGCCGGTTGGACCTCTATGAGGCCAACGGCAAGGTCAGCGCGCCGTCGGCGTCCGTCACCCACGACGAGCAATCCGAGGGCACGATCTTCGACGAACCGAACGTGCTGCTGAGAGGAATGCCGGGCGGCCGTTTCGAGGAGCGCGCCCCGAGGGGCGGAGTGGCCGAGTCACTCGAACACACAAGCCGCGGCCTGGCAGTTGGCGACGTGAACGACGACGGCGGTCTGGACCTCCTCATCATCAACCGCGACGCCCCGCCATACCTCTTGATGAACCGCGCGCCGGAACGCGGCAACTGGATCCGCTTCCGCCCCGTCATCGGTGATCCGCCCCGGGATGCCTACGGCGCCACCGTCTCAGCCGTCGTCGATGGGATGCGAGTCTGGCGCAACGTGCAGCCGGACGGCAGCTACCTCGCCTACAGCGATCCCCGCCCCCACTTCGGTCTCGGCGACGAAACAGAAGTGGAAGAGGTAACCGTGCGCTGGCCCGGCGAAACCGAAGTCGAACACTTCGGCGACTTCGAGGCCGGCCAGACGGTGGAACTCACGCGCGGAACCGGCGCACTTCGTTAGGGAACCTCTGCCCGTTGACCTGGATCATGGACTTCCTGTCGGAATGTCGGGCCCTCGGAGGGAAGGCATTCTGCCTTCCCTAACGCCACAAGAACCGTTGCCTTCGGGCACGCTTCTTGCCCCAGCCCAAGCCGACCTATCACTCCGTCGAACTTCGCCGAAACGGCGAAGTCCGACAGACTGCTAGGCGCCGTTAGGCGCTTTCCTTCGTCAGGCGCACGGGCGCACGCGTGGGACGTGTCGTGCATACTCCGCATGAGTTTCGCTCGGGAGGGGAGCCGTGGCCGAACAGCCTGTGGATGTGCTCATCATCGGCGCCGGTGCGTCCGGGGCCGCGGTCGCGTGGAGCTTGGCCGACACGCGGATGCACATCGTTTGCCTGGAGCAGGGGGACTGGATGAACCCTGCCGAGTACCCAAGCTCTGGGCGCGATTGGGAGTCACGGGCCTTCGGCGACATGGCCATCAGCCCGAATCGGCGCGGGCGGCCGACCGACTACCCGGTGAACGACTCGAACTCGCCCATCGCCGTTGCCAATTTCAACGCCGTGGGCGGCAGCACGATTCTCTACGCGGGTCATTTCCCCCGCTTTCATCCTTCGGACTTCCGCGTCGCGAGCCTAGACGGCGTCGGTGACGACTGGCCGCTCGATTACGAGACCCTGGAACCCTTCTACGCCGAGGACGACCGCATGACCGGCGTGTCGGGACTATCCGGCGACCCGGCCTACCCCGCCAAGCAATCCGTGTTGCCGCCGGTGCCCCTCGGCAAGTCCGGCGACACGCTGGCGCGCGGGTTCAACGACCTCGGCTGGCATTGGTGGCCTTCGGACACCGCTGTTGCCACCGCAGCCCACGACGGTCGCGACCAATGCATCAACTTGGGAGCCTGTACCAGCGGCTGCGCCCAAGGCGCGAAGGCCAGCACCGACATCACCTATTGGCCCCACGCCATGCGCGCCGGGGTCGAAGTGCGCACGCGCTGCCGGGTGCGGGAGATCGCCGTCAACGATGACGGCATGGCCTCGGGCGTCTGGTACTACGACGCCGACGGCGAGGAGCGGTTTCAGGCTGCCGAGGTGGTGGTGATGGCCTGCAACGGCGTCGGCACACCGCGCATCCTGCTCAACTCCACCTCCGAGCAATTCCCGGACGGTCTCGCCAATTCGAGCGGCCTCGTCGGCAAGAACCTGATGTTCCATCCGTATGCCTCGATCCAAGGCATCTTTGAAGAGGAACTCGATGGCTTTCGCGGCCCGGGCGTTTGCATCTGGAGCAAGGAGTTCTACGAGACCGACGAGTCGCGCGGCTTCGTGCGCGGCTTCACCTACGAGATCAACCGCGGGCGGGGGCCGGTGGCAACGGCCATGACCGGCATGATGTCTGGTCGCATCCCTTGGGGCGCCGAGCACCATCGTGCCTATCGCGACCTCTTCTGTCGCATCACCGGCATGGTGGCAATCTGCGAAGACTTGCCGGAGGAGCACAACCGCGTCACGCTCGACCCCGAACTCACCGACATCCACGGCATCCCGGCGCCGAAGATCGACTACGCGCTGAGCGAGAACAGCCGCCGCATGCTCGACTTCGCCGTGGAACGAGCATCCGAAGTACTGCGTGCCGCGGGCGCCACCGACATCATCTCGGAGGCGCCCATCGCCGTCGGCGGCTGGCACCTGATGGGCACGGCGCGCATGGGCAAGGACCCGGCGAGGTCAGTGGTCAACGAGTGGGGCCGCAGCCACGACGTGAAGAACCTCTTCATCGTCGATGGCAGCATCTTCGTCACCTCGGCCGGCGTGAACCCCACACGCACCATCCAGGCGCTGGCGCTCTACATCGCTGACCAGATCAAGAAACGCCTCGCCAACCTCTTCGACTGAGTGGTTGCACCGAAGGCCAGAAGGAGACATAGCCATGAGCGACAACACGATCGCCACCGACAACCCGCTCAACGCCAATCAGGAAAGCGCCCTCGCCGCAATCGTCGGCGCCATGATCCCGGCGAGCGAGGAATACGCCGTGCCAAGCGCCGCCGACCCCACCATCTTCGCCGACATCCTGACGCTCGTGAAACGCCACCCGGAGCCGGTGGTCGAGGGTTTGGCAGCTCTCGACGACATCGCCGAGTCCCGCCACGGCGGCCCGTTCTCCGCCTTGGGCGATGAAGACAAGGCAGCGGCCATCGCCACCTTCAGCCAATCCGGCAGCCAACACTTGCGCGCCATCGTCAGCATGACGGCCCAGTGCTACTACCGCGACGACCGAGTCATGGCCTCTCTCGGCATGGAACCCCGCCCCCCATTCCCCAAGGGCTTCGAGGTAGAGCAAGGCGACCTATCCCTGCTCGACCCCGTCCGAGCAAGAGGAAGAATCTGGCGCGAAGCCTGAGGTTCTGTGCGGCTGTCCTCGGGAGTAAGCAGACCACAAGTGCATCAGCGCGAGCCCCCCCGTTTTGCTGCTATGGTTCAGCATGGTGGTTGGAGAAGGGAACAGATGTGGGGCAACCTAGCTTTCGGGCTTGGTTCGGTGCCGAGCCCGAAGAGATAGCCCAGAGTCTCCGCGAGTTCACGCGCTCCTGCGAGGTGGCGGAGGAGCCTGGACTTATTGACCGCTACCCCGAAAAGTGGATCGGCGTGCATAACGGCTTGGTCCGTGCAACGGCTGATGAGCTGGACTCCCTACTGGAAGAACTGGACCGATTGGGCGTACCTCGCCGTGGGACGGCCATCCGATACATCACGAAGAACCGAAGGAATCTGATTCTCCACGATGCTGCGCGGTAAGTTTGGCGCGTCCACAGGCCAGCCACTGTTTCAAGCCACCATCAGCATTCCGAAGTTGGCGGTGGTGCGCGAGCTGTCGTTCGTCTTTGACACCGGCGCGGATGGAACGACGTTGATGCCCACGGATGCCGTTGCAATGGGCATTGACTATGGCGCGCTCAGTCGCGGATTCCAGTCGGTTGGTGTCGGTGGAACGGCAACCACCTACCAGGAGCCGGCACTTCTGGCGTTTTTGAGTGAAGACGGTCGCACGGCATACGGGTATCGGTTCGCACTATCGATCGTCGCACCCTCCCGCGACGCATGGGGCATTCCGTCCTTGCTCGGCAGGGACATCATTGACCGATGCAGGGTCACCTACGACCGGTCGCAATCGGAACTCACGGGCGAAGTGGTCTCCTGCGACCTCCAAGGCGGAGTGGGCTGAGCCGCGGACCTCACCAGGGCCGGAATCGGCGCCATTTTTCAGTTCCAATCCCACCGAGGAGGGCGCCTGGAGAGCGTTACCCCGAAATCGCCTCCAGCACCCTTGGGGGCGATAGCGGCAGCTCCGTCATTCGCTTGCCGATGGCCCGGCTAACCGCATTCCCCACCGCAGCCAAGGGCGCCACGATCGGCGTTTCGCCGCAGCCGCGCACGCCAAAGGGGTGGTTGGGGTTGGGGACTTCGACGATTTCCGTGTCGATCATGGGCAAGTCCGAAGCCACCGGCACGCGATAGTCGAGGAAGCCGGGGTTTTCCAGCACCCCGTCGGCGTCGTAGATGTACTCCTCGTTCAGCGCCCAGCCGATGCCTTGGGCAGCGCCGCCCTGCATCTGGCCTTCCACGTAGTCGGGGTGGATGGCCTTGCCGGCGTCTTGAATCGCGGTGAAGCCAAGCACCGTCACGCGGCCGGTTTCCTCGTCCACTTCCACATCGGTCATGTTCACGGAGAAGGCTGGCCCCGGGCCTTGGGCGTTCAACGTTGCGAGGCCCGAAATCGGCCCGCCGGTTCGAGCCGCGTTCTTGGCGAGATCGCCGATGGAGAGAGGGTCCACTTCCACATTCACGCCGGGCTTCGGCCTTGCCTCGCCTTCCGCCCAATCCACCTGATCCTCGTCGATGCCCCAGGTGAGCGCGGCGCGCTTCTTGAGTTCGACGATGGCGTCTTCGCAGGCACGCATCACCGCGAGGCCCGTCGCGAAGGTGGTGCGGCTGCCGCCGGTGGTGGCGCAGTAGCCGGTGCTGTCGGTGTCGGAGATGTTGACGCGGATGCGCTCGTAGGGAATGCCGAGGGTTTCCGCCGCCATCAGCGCCATGGAGGCGCGGCTGCCGCCGATGTCGGGGCTGCCCTCCACCACCTTCACCATGCCGCTGTCGCTGACGTGTACTTCGGCGGCGGACTGATTGCCGCCGTTGAACCAGAAGCCGACGGCAATGCCCCGGCCCTGGCCTGCGGCCAGCTCGCGGGCGTAGTTGGGATGCGACTTGGCGGCTTCGAGGCATTCCACCATCCCGACGGCCTGGAAGGTGGGGCCGTAGGCCGCGTGGGTGCCTTCCCTGGCCGCGTTCTTGAGGCGGAAGTCGATGGGGTCCATGTCGATGCGCTGCGCCCGCTCGTCGAGCACGGACTCGCCGGCATACATCGACTGCGGCGCTCCCGGCGCACGGTAGGCGGCCACCCGAGGCCGGTTGACCACCACTTCCTGCCCTTCGATCAGCACGTGCTCCACGTCGTAGGGCGCAAAGATGCACATGCTGCCGGCGCCGAGGGGGCTGCCGGGATACGCCCCGGCCTCGTAGATGAGCTTCGCCTGCATGGCGGTGATGGTGCCGTCGCGCTTGCAGCCGATCTTCACCGTGTTGACGGTGCCGGATGCGGGGCCCGTGGCGCGGAAGACCTCCTCGCGCGTCATGGCCATCTTCACCGGACGCCCGCTCTTCTGCGACAGCTTGAGGGCCAGCGGTTCGAGGTAGATGGTCGTCTTGCCGCCGAAGCCGCCGCCGATTTCCTGCGGCACTACGCGCAGGTCCCCAAGGTCCATGCCCAGGGTGCGGGCGGTGGCGTTGCGGATATCGAAGTGGCCTTGTGAACTGCACCAGAGGGTCGCCTGGCCGTCTTCCTTCCACACCGCGACGCAAGCGTGGGGCTCGATGTAGCCCTGATGCACCATGGGCGTCACGAAGGTGCGCTCGACGATCTCGTCGGCCTCGGCAAAGCCGGCCTCGATGTCGCCCTTGGCAATGCGATTCTGCGTCGAGATGTTGGTGGGGCCGTCGTTCGGCTGGTCGGCACCTTGCGTGACCATCGCCTCGTGCAGGATGGGCGCGCCCGGCTGCATCGCCTCGAGCGCATCGGTGACGGCCGGCAGCGCCTCATACTCCACCTCGATGGCGGCGGCCGCGAGTTCCGCGGCGCGGATCGAGGTGGCGGCAACGGCTGCCACGGGATGGCCCTCAAAGAGCACCTTGTCGCTCGCCATCAGGTTGTCGCTGAAGCCGCGCAAGCGAAAGCCGAAGCCGGCGCGATCCGGAAAATCTGCGGCAGTGATCACCGCAAGCACCCCCGGCATCGTCTCTGCCTTGGCGGTGTCGATGGAGAGGATGCGAGCGTGGGCGTGGGGGCTGCGCGTGACCTTGCCGTGGATCATCCCCGGCAGCGCCTCGTCGGCGCCGAAGTTGGCGCGCCCGGTAACCTTCTCCACGCCGTCCGGCCGAATCGGTCGCGAGCCGATGTACCGGTAATCCACTGCCTCGCTCATGGCTGCTCCTCAAGCTTGCGTCAATTTGCCTTGGCCGCAGACGATGATAGCGCGCCCGCGCGTCCCTGACGGGCGCGTTGGCAGTTCGCTACGCTAACTGCTGGCCTCGGGTTCGACGTCGCTGCGCGCACTCATGTCAATCCGGGCTAGTATTCGGCGACTTTGCAGGGGGCGGGCATATGGCAAGCGAGATCAAGGAACTGCCGAAGGGATACACGGACACGCCGGTGATTCCGGGGCAGACGTGGCGGGTGCACGACATCGAGCGGCCGTCGCCGCCAGTGGTGACGCCAGCGACGGGCTCCACGCAAGTGGCGGCGGGACGGCCGCCGTCCGATGCCGTGGTGCTGTTCGACGGCAGCAATCTCGACGCTTGGGAGAGCGTTCGGGACGGGGGCGTGGCGCCGTGGAAGCTCGTTGCGGGGGGTGCGGTGGAAATCGCGCCGCGAACCGGCAACATCCGCACCAAGCAACACTTCGGCACCTGCCAGCTCCACGTCGAGTGGCGCGCTCCCACCGAGATCCATGCCGACAGCCAAGGCCGGGGCAACTCCGGCGTGTTCCTGATGGGCCACTACGAAGTGCAGGTGCTCGACGGCTACGACAACCCCACCTACGCCGACGGCCTCACCGCGTCCATCTATGGCCAGTATCCGCCGCTGGCCAATGCCAGCGTTCCGCCCGGCCACTGGCATACCTTCGACATCGTCTTCGAGTCGCCGGTGTACGAAGGCGGTGCCATTGCCTCCCCGGCAACCCTGACCGTCTTCCACAACGGCGTCCTCGCCCACCTGCGCCAGCCGATCCAAGGCCCCACCAAGCACCGCGCCCTCGCCAGCTACGACGAAGAGCACGGCCCTGAGGGCCCGCTGGTGCTACAAGACCACGGCGACCCCGTGCAGTTCCGCAATATCTGGATTCGCCGCTTGGAGCGCATGCAAGCGCTGTAGGAGCGTCCTTAGGGATCCACCAGCACCCCAGGATTCATGATCCCGTTCGGATCGACGCTGCGCTTGGTGGCTCGCCAGAGGTCGCCGAAGAGGGCAGGGCGCTGCTTCTCCCAACCGGGGCGGTGCAGTCGGCCGACCGCGTGGTGGTGGGTTACCGTGCCGCCGGCCGCTACGACGGCGGCCGTTGCTGCGTCTTTCACGGCACGCCAGCGTTCCTCTTCCGCCCCCACCGGCACGACGCCGCTGAAGGAGTAGTAGGGCGCCGGGCCGTCGGGATAGACGTGGGTGAAGCGGCACGACAACCGCCCGCCGGCCACGGCATCGTCAAGCGCGGCACCAACCCGTTGCCGCACGTCGGCATCGAAGGCGGGCCAGCGGTCCCAGGTGATCGCGGTCTCGAACGTGTCGGAGAGCAGGCCAATACCGGCTGTCAGGCCGGCATTGACGCCGATGAAGGCATTGCGCCAGGCCCCCACCGCACCGGCGCGGCCCGTGGGCTTGCCGTCGCCGTCGTCCACAACGATGGCGTCGTCGTCGATGCTGCCGCCGCAGTCCCGGGCGATTGCCACCGCTGCCCGTACATTCTCTCCCTGCGGCACGTCGGCGGATTCGAAGCCGATGATGAGCAAGGCACTGTCGCCACCAAGCCCAGCGCTGGCGGCCGCCTCCACCGGGTCCAATATGCGCAGGTTCGCGGGCCAGAGCTTCGCCTGGGCGATCTGACGCACCGCGTCGCAGCCGCTTGCCCAGTTCGCGAACGTGACGCCGGCAGTGGCGCGAAACACGGGCCGCTTCTGCAAACGCAGCCAGCACTCGCTGATGACGCCCAGCGTTCCTTCGGAACCGAGCACCATTCGGTCCGGGCTCGGCCCCGCGCCGCGGCCGGGGGGGCGGCCCCGGGGCCGCCCCCCCCCGCGCGCGAGCAATCGGGTGGACTGCTCAAACTAATAGATTTGGGGGTGTTTTGTTGCGGTATAGCCGGGGGAACGCGTCGCCACCCAGCCGCCGACCGTGGACCACGGGAAGCTCTGCGGATAGTGCCTGAGCGTCAGTCCCTTGGCTTTCAACGCCGCTTCGAGGTCTGGCCCGAGGATGCCGGCCTGAAAGCGCCCGGCGCGGGAGACGTCGTCCACTTCCAGCACCGAGTTCATCTCGTCGAGATCGACGGTGACGGCGCCTTCGGCGTCCGCCGGTGCGTTCACTCCCCACACCACGGAAGTGCCGCCGCCATAGGGCATCGCTGCGTGGCCGGCGCGATCGCACCACTCGAGCGTGGCCTCGAGCTCCGCTTCGTTGCGCGGATGCGCCACTGCGTCCGGCGGATCGACGAACTCGCCCCGCATGGCGCGCAAGAGCTCGAGCGAGTGGCCGCCGTAGGTGTGCGTCACGCGCTCGACGTGCTCGGTCGAGACCGAGCCGGCAAGCGCGGCGGGGACTTCGAGTCTGGGCTTGCGAAGCTCGATGTCCACAGTCTGCGGAATGGCCGGCGGCGTCACCTCCGCGCCGATCCGCTCCGACAGCCCGCGCGCCGCTTCGGCGCGTTCGGCATCGCTCGGCTCGTCCGAGACATAGCCCCAAGTCCAGAAGCTCCGTCGTTCCGCCCGCGCTGCCATCGGGCTAATCCATCACCTGAAGCAGCGACGCCTCGATCTTGTTGCCGTCGAGGTCACGAACAAAGCAGCCGTAGTAGTCGTCGCCGTACTGGGGGCGAGGCCCTGGGGCACCTTCGTCCTTGCCGCCAGCCGCAAGAGCGGCCTCGTGGAACGCATGCACCTCGTCGCGCGTCATGGCGATGAAGGCGAAATGAACGCCGTTGCCGACGCTCGCCGTCTTCTCGTCGAACGGCGTTTGCACCCAAAACTCCGGGAACAGCTTGCCGTAGGCCACGGCGAATCCCGGAACCTCGTGCTTGCGCTCCGCCCCCACGGTCGCGAGCACAGCATCGTAGAATGCGAGCGCCCGTTCGAGGTCGTTGCTGCCCACCGATACGTGGCTCAAGATGCTCGGAATGTCCAAAGGCTCTGCCACAGTTTCGTCCTCCTTGAGACTGGCGTTGCCGCACGGAATCGGACCAAAGTGCATTATTCACGATGATGCGAAGCGGAGACACAAGCGCAGGAGCTTTCGCGCCAGCAAGGCTCCCAGACCGCCGGTGAGGGAACAACCACAAACGATGAACACGCAGAGCCGCGCCCACGCCATCGCTACCGAGAACTTCGCGGCCCTGCTCGGTACCGAACTCGTCTCGCAGGAAACCGATCGAGTGGTGGTGCGCCTGCCCTGGCGGCCCGACCTCGGCGTCGGCCGCATCCACGGCGGTGCCATCAGTGCCCTGATCGACGTCGCCGCAACCGCCGCGTTCTGGTCGTCACCCGACGTGACACTCGACTCTCGGGGTGCCACCGTGGGCTTCACGGTCAACTTCCTGAATCTGGCCGTGGCGACGGACCTCACGGCCATCGCTACCGTGCGTCGTCGCGGCGGCACGCTTTGCACGGGAGATGTGTCGGTAACGAACGCCGGCGGCGAAGAGGTGGCGATGGCCGTGGTCACCTACAAGCTCACCGGCTACCGCAAGGCCCGTGCCGGCTGAAGGCTCTTGAGCGAGTCAAAGCCAGCAACGCGGCAAGACCGAGGCCCCGAGCGCCAGCGCGGCCCCTTGGCACGCGCGCTCTGGCTCGCAGGAGGCTGGCTGGCCTTGGGCGCCGGCACGGTGGGTGTGGTGGTGCCGCTGATGCCCACCACCGTGTTCCTGATCCTTGCGGCGTTCTGCTTTTCCCGCGGCTCCGACCGCCTGCACGACTGGCTGGTGAACCATCGCACCTTCGGCCCCATGCTGTCCGACTGGCGCAACCACCACGCCATATCCCGTCGCGGCAAGGTGCTGGCGGGGATTGCCATGATTACCGTTCTGGCCATCTCGGTGGTGCTGGAAGTGCCGCCCTGGGTGCTCGCCTTGCAGGTGGTCATCCTCGCGGCGGTGGCGGCGTTCCTGTTCACCCGCCCGCTCCCGCCCCGTGACCTGGTCAGGCAAGGCAAGCCCCGGCAGTGAAGGCACGTTGGCGAGGCCGCAGCCGCTCCCTTGGGGGGAGGGCGTCTCGCCCTCCCACGCGCCGCCAGGCGCGGGGGCCAATCGCAGTCAGCGATACGCGCACGAGGATCGCCTTGCTCACGGCGGCCCTCGCGGTCCTCTCGTGTGCGGCCAAGGCGCAGGGCGCCGCAGGGGACGCAACGCAGGACGGCCCGTATTGGACCATCGCCGGCAGCTTCCTCAACCAATCCGCCGCGCAGTCCGCAGCCACAGAAGTGGCGCGCAAAACCTCGATGTCCCCCACCGTCCTCGTCGCAACCACGCCAACCGGCCCGATGCATCGCGTCGCCCTAGGCCCGTGGTCATCAGATGCCGAGGCCGTCAAGGCTGTTCGAGTTCTCCACCAGGTCGGCTACGCCGACGCATGGAAACTTGCTGGGGAGGGCGTCAAAGACGCATCGAAGCCTGGTGGTGAGGGGA
>VXPR01000126.1 GCA_009839405.1 Gammaproteobacteria bacterium | reverse complement strand
AAAGCGCGGTGTACGAGGAGACCGCCAAGGTGTTGCCATATGGCGAAAGGTCCGCGCCCGTGGCGGACGTGATCCCGTCGTGCGCGTCGACAAGCTCGAGTTCGCCGTCTAGTCGGTACAGCTTGACACCCGCCTCCAGCACGTCGATGCGGCCGGCTTCTCGGTGCTTGGTGATGAGGTAGATGATGCCGTCGTCGACGAAGACTGCCTCGCAGTCGAAGTGCCACCGCTCTGCCGGGAATGCCCGTTGGTCGGGATACGCAACCTCCACAAACCCTTGCGCCCGGGCCTTGTCGACGGCGCGCGGATTCGGCTCCGCGACGACGTAGATGCCAAGGTCCCGCCGGGCGTTGCCGTTGTTTCCTACATCGGCGATGAAGACCGTGCCGTCATGCACGGCGATGGATTCCCAGTCGAAGTGCCAGGCGTTGTCGATGGTGTGCCCCGGCCAGTCGTGTTCGCCGAGGTTCATCCACGACGGCCCGATGACGTTGCCCTCGGCGTCGATGGCGAACAAACGCGCACTGTCGCCGCTGTCGTTGTGAACCCAATAGAAGGTGCCGTCGGACGACTTGGCAAGGCCACTGATCTCGCCGAGTTCAGGATGCGTGACCTTGCCGACCACCTCCACGGCACCGGCGCCGGTTGCAACGGTCCCCGCGAGGACCGCAAACGAGGCCCGCAGCGCGACGGAGAAGGAAATCCTCACCTCGCCGTGTAGCCGCCGTCCACCGGCAGTACCACGCCGTTGATGAAGCTGGCATCGTCGCTGGCGAGGAATGCCACCACCGAGGCGATCTCCTCCGGCTGGCCAAAGCGGCCGGCGGGGTGCAGCGAGCGGATGTAGTCCTCGAACTCCTCGCTCTCCCGAATCGGCGCGGTCATGGGCGTCTCGATGTAGCCCGGTGCCACCGCATTTACGCGCACGCCCTGACGGCCGAAGGTGACAGCATATTGCCGCGTGAGGCCGGAAACCCCGTGCTTGGCAGCGACGTAGGCACCGGCGCCGGGCGCCAGCGGCTCGTTGTTGCCGCGCTCTGGCCCCGAAAGCCCCACCAGCCCGGCGATGGAGGCGGTGGAAATGACCACGCCGCCACCGCGCTCGGCCAGGAAGGTGGCGCCGTGGAACAGGCCGTAGTACACGCCGGAGAGGTTGACGGCGATGGTGGTGTCCCAGCCCTGGGAGCCGCCGATGCCGGCGTTGTTGAAGATGATGTCGAGGCCGCCCAAGGCATCTACCGTGCCGGTGAGTGCCGCCTTTACTGCCGCCTCGTCGGTCACGTCTAGGCTCATCGATGCGGCGCGTCCGCCGTCGGCCTTGATCGCGTCCGCAGTCGCCGCCGCGCCATCGGCGTCGATGTCGGCGCACATCACGGCAGCGCCGTCTTTGGCGAACCGCAATGCCGTCGCCCTGCCGATGCCACTCGCCGCACCCGTAATGAGTGCACTCTTGCCTTCCAAGCCCATGCTGCCTCTCCCTCCGTGTCCAGGAATCAATAGTCGCCGCTAGGCTTCTCGTCCGACTTCTCCATGCCGGCCACGGCGCGATCCTTTGGCGCGCTGTCATAGGCGCCGCGGAAGTCGCGGAAGGGCCCGTCCCGCCACTCGAGCGCTGCCTTGAGGCCATCGTCACGCACGCGCCGGCCCCACTCGGCCGCTGCTGCCCTGCCGGACGACAGCGCCTGGATTTCCGTGGCCGAATGCAGCGCCTCGCGGATGCCCATCGTTTCGTACTGCCGGTTCACGGCCCGCTTCGAGTACATCAGCATCTCGTTGTCCACGAACGACATGCGGCGGGCGAACTTCTCGGTGAAGGAATCGAGGTCGTCCTTCTCCACCGCGTAGGTAGCCCAGCCGAGCCGCTCCATGTCTTCGCCGGAGAAGGAATCGCCGACGTAGGCGAACTCCCGCGCCTTGGTGGGCGGCATGTGCCACGGCGTCCACATCATGTCCATCGTGGTCATGGCGCGCACCGGCGGATAGCCGATCTTGGCGTCCTTGGCGCAGATGCGGAAGTCGCAGACGGTGGCGAGTTCGGTGCCGCCAGCGAGGCAGTGGCCCTGAATCTGCGCCACGACGGGCTTGGCGAGTTCCCAGATGATCCAGTTGGTCATCACGACGTGCCGTGCCCACTGGAAGGCGCCGGGGTGGGTAGAGCCGGTGTCGGGCAGCCCGGAGCGGGGGCTCACGAAGTCGAACGAATCCGCCTGCCGCGCCGGCGAGAGGTCGTAGCCGGCAGAGAACGCGCGCCCGGCCCCGCGCAGCACGATCACGCCGATCTGATCGTCCGCTTCCGCCTCGCGCATGGCGTCCATGAGTTCGCCGCGCAGGTTGTTGGAAAGCGCGTTCAGCTTTTCCGGTCGATTCAGCGTGATGAAAGCAAGCCGGTCGTCGGTCTCGTAGAGAACGTCCTTGTAGGTCATGGGTTCCCCCGGTGGTGATTTGGTTTGGGTGTGGAAGGAGGTAGAGGGAGACGATGCAATGGGTCACGAATCGCCGTTCAGAGCCGCCTGGCGCTCGGCAAGAACGGCGCGAAGGTCGTCGAGGTTCAGGTCGATCTTGGCCTGCGCCGACCACTGCGCCTGCTCGGAATTGACAGCGTTCACGTTCTCGAACGTGGCGAGCTTGCCGAGCCGCCGCGGCCCGAACACATGCAAGATGCGCCCTTCGACTTCCCACTGGAATTCGCCGTACACGCCGCCGTAGGAACCCCCCATCTCCATGACCCCATCATATGCGCGCTTCGGAAGCGACTTCAAACCCACGCGTTGGTAGGAAGGCGCCTGCCTTGCCTCCTAGAAGTGCGTCGTAGGGTTCGGCAAGCTCTGCCTAGGCGCTGATCTCTTTGCGGGAGGCGTTGCCATTCCCAGCATAGAGGGACGCGATGTTCGCGACGCGGCTCCTAGCCCTTTACTGCGTCCACAACCCTCGCGTAGCGGTCCAGAGCCGGTAGCACTTCATCAGGGCCTGCGGCTGGCAAGCCGAAGACGATGTGGTCGAAGCCCTGGCCGATGCGGCCGCGCAGTTGGTCTGGGTCCGGCGGGGCGCCGAAGAGGGCGAGGTCCAGGTCTTCCACCTTGCGCTCTTTCTTCGCCAGCGCTTCGCGCAGCCGATCCATGTTGCCGGAGCCCAGGCCGCCGATGGGGAGCCAGCCGTCGGCGTAGTCGGCGATGCGGTCGAACACCCACCTCGAGTTGGCGCCGATCCACACCGGCGGGCCGCCTTCCTGCACGGGCTTCGGCCAAGACCAGATGGGATCGAAATCCACATGCTCGCCGTGGAACTCGGCATCCTCCATGTTCCAGATTGCGCGCATGGCCAGCACCTTCTCGCGGGTGATGGCCCAGCGGTTGGGGTAGTTGGCGCCGTGGTTCTCCATTTCCTCGCGGTTCCAACCGGCGCCGATGCCGAGGATGACCCGACCGCCGGAAATGGTGTCGAGAGAGGCGATTTCCTTGGCTGTGGTGATGGGGTCGCGCTCGATGACGAGGCAAATGCCGGTGCCGAGGCGGATTCGCTCGGTCACGGCGGCCGCGGCGGCGAGCGCCACGAAGGGATCGTGCGCGTGCCAGTAGTCGCGAGAGAGTTCGCCGCCGCCGGGGAACGGCGTCTTGCGGCTGGCGGGGATGTGCGTGTGTTCCGGAAAGAACAGCATGTCGAAGCCGCGCTCTTCGGCAGCGCGCGCCACCTCCACCGGGCCGATGGCATAGTCGGTGGGGAACATGCTGACGCCGAACTGGACCTCTTCGATTCCCTTGAACGCCATCGTTTTCTCTCCCTTTTACTAGTGGAACGCTCTTGACTTAGGCGAGGGCGGCCCGCCCTCCATCGCGCCGTGAGGCACGTATCTGCGCTCGCCCCGCACTCGCAGGCGAGCGGAACTCGATCAGGGAAACTCTCCGTGCCGCCCGGCGCCCTCGAGAAAGCGGCTGGCACCGTGGATGGTCTCGCCGGACTTGATCACTTCGCGACCGAGCAGCGTCTCGTGCTGCAACGCCTCTTCCATCGGCCTTCCCCATTGGGTGAGCACCGAACGGCGGTCGCTTCTCATGCAGCGGGGCGGGAACTTGGTGAGTTGCTCGGCGAGCTCGATGGCACCATGCAGCGCCTCGCCGTCTTCGGTTATGCGGTTGGCGAGGCCCATCTGCTTGGCCTCTTCGCCGCCCACGCCACGTCCCGTCAGGATCATGTCGAGAGCGTGGCTCTGGCCGATGAGGCGGGGCAGGCGCACCGTGCCGCCGTCCACCAAGGGCACGCCCCAGCGGCGGCAATAGACGCCGAAGGTCGCGCTGCGGGCCGCGACGCGGAGGTCGCACCAGAGCGCGAGTTCCAAGCCGCCGGCGACCGCAAAGCCCTCCACCGCCGCGATCACGGGCTTGGACAGCGTCATGCGCGTGGGACCAAGGGGGCCGTCGCCGTCGAGCGTCACGCGGTTGCCGGCGCCGGTGGCGACCGCCTTTAGGTCGGCGCCGGCGCAGAAATGTCCGCCGGCACCGGTGAGCACGGCTACCTGCTGCTGGCGATTGGCGTCGAAGGCCCGGAACGCTTCCGAAAGGCCGCGCGCGGTCTCGAAATCCACCGCGTTGCGGGCATGCGGTCGATCGATGGTGATGATGACGAGGTCGCCGTGCTTTTCGACGCGAACGGGATCGGGATGGGTGGTCATCTGCGGCGGCTCTGGTTCGTTCAGTGGCTATAGTATCCGCAGGGGCGACCCTTGTGGTCGCGCGCCCTTGCGGGTGCGTTGGCAGTTCGCTTACGCGAACTGCTGCGAACCGAAGTTCGTTGCCATGGACACGGGCGAGGACACGCCTCGCCGCTACGAAGGAGAAGCACATGCGTCTTGACAGCCCCAGGGTCGCGCCGGTTGCCGAAGCCGATTGGAACGAGGCGCAGCGCGAAGTGATGAAGCCGTTCGTGGCCCAGGGGCGCGTGTTCAACGTCTTCGCCTCGCTGCTGAACCATCCGGACCTGTTCCGGCGCTGGCTGGTGTTTGCCAACCACATCCTCGGCAAGTCCACGCTCAGCTTGCGGGATCGGGAAATCCTCATTCTGCGCATCGGGCATTTGGGAGACTGCGGCTACGAGTGGGCGCAGCACGTCGGCATCGCCAGGCAAGCGGGCATGTCGGACGTCGAGATTCGTGCCGTGCGCGATGGCGCGGACGCGGGTGGCTGGAAGGCGAACGAGCAGGCGCTGCTCCGCGCCACGGACGAACTGAAGGCCGACACGCACCTTTCGGACGCCACGTGGGCAGCCCTGTCGGCGCATTACGACACGCAGCAGATCATGGACATCGTGTTCACGGTGGGGCAATACAACATGCTGGCGATGGCGCTCAACTCGCTCGGCGTGCAACTCGACGAGGGCCTGCCAACGGACGTGTGAGCGGGTGGCGTTGGCGCCCCTTCGTGTGCGCGCTTGTGGGCGCAAGGAGGGCGAGACGCCCTCCCTCCAACCCGCCGCAAGGCGCGTCAGAATGTGTGTGGGCAACGTCGGAAGGGCGCGTGCGCCACATCCGCATTCTGGCCCCCGAATCCCCCCATTTTGGGTAGAACGGTATCCTTGGCGTCACCTTTCGTAACAATTTGTGCAAAAAACCTGTTGAATGGCAGGCGGGATTGGGCGATTATCCGAGCCATGAAGAGCAGCGACTGACGGGGAAACCGCGCGGGCAGATGCATTACGCCAACGCAATCATCAGTTTCGTCTTGGTGCTGGCCGCCTTGGTCCACTTTGACCGTCCCGCTGAATCCGCCATGTTCGTTCTCGGCGCCGTGCTCGCCGCCATCGCCCTCAAGCACTGGCTCCACGCTCGCATGGTTGGCCTGTTGGCGGTCATCACCACCGGCGCCATGTTCTTCTTCTTCGCCTCCTTCTTTCGCCTCACGCCCACGTTGCAGCCAGACTGGTACTGGCAAGGACAACAAGCGGTGCATGTGGCCAGCCTCCTGTTCGCCGGCTTTGCCATGATCCCGGTGCTGACGGAGTTTAGTTGTCGAATGAAGGCAAGCGAAAACTGTCCGCTGACGCGCCGGGCAGAGGTGGCGAAGGTCGCCAAGGAACAAAAATCCAGCGTCGCCTCCGTCCGCTCCTGACCCGCCCCCCTTCCGATTACGTCGTCCTCACTTCCCCGGAAAGCCCGCGCAAGAGAACCCGTAGGCCAGCAGTTCGCGTAGCGACTGCCGATGCGCCCGTAAGGGCGCGCGTCAGCCGCGTTCGCGCCGCACCGCTGGCATGACCTCTTCCAGCCAAGCCGACAGGGCATTCTCGTCCCATGGCGCCCGCAGCGCGATGTTGACCTCATCCGCCCCGGCATCCACCAACGCCATCACGCGATCCAGCCCTTCAGAAGGGGTGCAGATGAGTGCTCCCCCCTCGGTCCGTGCCGCGGCGGCGCCCCAGTCCTGGCGGAACTTCTCGCGCTGGCGCGCGAGGCCCAACTCGTCCATCGACATGTAGAAGGCGACGTTGGCAGCGCGCCGGATCTGCGCCGGGTCGCGCCCGTCCTCCTCGCACCAGTGGTCCAACACCTGGCTCAGGCGATGGAACTCCTCGGCGCTGACATAGGCGGCGTTCCAGCCATCCGCACGACGAGCCGCGATTTCGAGGGTGCGCTTCTCGCCCCGACCGCCGATCCAGATGGGCATCCGCGCTTGAACGGGGCGCGGGCGGCATGTGGCGTCATCTACCTGGAAGTGCTTGCCGGAAAAGGTGGTGCGCTCTTCAGTGAGCATCCGCCGGACGATTTCGGCGGCCTCGTCGAGCATGTCGAGGCGAGTGCCGATGTCGGGGAAGACATAGCCGTAGGCGCTTGCCTCCTGAATGTGCCAGCCGGCGCCGAGACCGAGCTCGAAGCGCCCGCCGCTGATGTGGTCCAGGGTCGTGGCGGCCTTTGCCAGCAACGCAGGATTGCGATAGCCCACGTAGAAGACGAGGCAGCCGATGCGGGCCTGTTTGGTTTCCGCCGCCAGCGCCGCAAGCGTTGCCACTGCCTCGAAATGCGCCCCTTCGCCGTTCTGCCAGGGCGCTTCGTAGAAATGGTCCCAAGTGGAAATCCAGTCCACCCCAGCGCCATCGAGCCGTCGCCAGAGTGCCCGCAGATCGTCCATGGCGATGAACTGCTGCCCCACGTGAACGCCGAGAGAAATGCCCATGCTCTAGCCGATCCTTTCTTTGGTAGAGAGCGATCGTAGCAGGGAGGGAATGGGCCGGAGGCGCCTTGCGTTGTAGCCGGCTCGTCCCTAGCGAACGTCCGGCAGCCGTTCGCGAAAGGGCGGATTGCCCATCAGGACGTGCCTGCCGGCTCCGCAGACACGGGCGCCTCCACCGGCACTGGCGGCTCAAGCGGCCTCGTGCGGCGCTTTCTGAGCCACGCGGTACGGGCGCGCAGCTTCGCTGGGAGGGCCAGCATGGCGGGCGTTGCCACCAGGGTGAGCAAGGTGGCGAAGCTGAGCCCCGAGACGATGGCTTGCGAGAGCGGCACCCAGAAGCTCGATGTTGCGCTGCCGTACACGATGTCGCGGCTCACCAGATCCACCGAGAAGTTGGCGGCAAGGGGCAGCAGCCCGAACACGGTGGTCACGGTCGTCAGCAACACGGGGCGCAGACGCTGGGCACCGGTGCGCACGATCAGCGAAAGGTCGTCCAGCTCCGGGTGGTTGCGCTTCAGCACGTTGTAGGTGTCGATGAGCACGATGTTGTTGTTCACCACGATGCCGGCGAGGGCGACCACACCAATGCCCGTCATCACCGCACTGAACGGCGTGTTGGTGACGAGCAGCCCAAGCAGCACACCGGCTGTGGACATGATCACCGCCGCCAGGATCACCGCGCTCTGATAGAGGCTGTTGAACTGCGTCACCAGCAGCACGAACATGAGCAAGAGCGACATCAGGAAGGCGAAGGAGACGAACTCCATCGACTGCTGCTGTTCCTCGTTGGCGCCGCGGAACGTGATGTCCACCCGCGAATCGAGCCCCGCCCCATCGAGCCAGGCCTGGATTTCCTTCACCTTGTCGTCCGCCAGCACGCCCGGTGCCACGTTGGCGCGAACGAATTCCACCACGCGCCCGTCGATGCGCTCGATGTTGTCGACATAGGCGGCCGGCGTTCTGGTGACAAAATTGCTGATGGGCACGCGCCCGCGCGTGGTGTTGATGGTGAGGTCGTCGAGGGCGGCGAGGCCCCGGCTGTCGCTCGGAAAGCGAACCCGGATGTCCACGGCGTCGTCGGCTGTGTCCGGGCGGTATTCGCCTACCTTCACGCCCGCGGTCACAAGCTGCACGCCGACGCCCACCAGCGTCACGTCTGCGCCGTAGAGCGCTGCTTGTGCCCGATCCACGGCCAGCCGCCACTCGACGCCTGGCACCGCCCGGGTATCCTCGATGTCGCGCAGCCCGTCCACTTCCGTGTCGAGGTGCTCGCGCACTCGCCTGACCACGGGATCGAGCAACTCCGCGTTGTTGGAGGAGAACTGGATCTGCACCGGCTTCCCCACCGGTGGCCCCTCCTCCTGCTCGCGCACCTCCACGAGGATGCCGGCAAGGTCTGCCGTGCGCTGCCGCAGAAGTTCGAGAATCTCCCTGCCCGACATGTCGCGCTCGTCGGGAGGATGCAGTTCGAAGTTGAGCGAGCCGATGATGTCAGGGGCGCTCGAGCCGCCGTTGAAGCCGCCGCCGAAGGAACTGCCGGTGCTGGTCCACAGATTGACGTCCTTGATGCCGGGAACGTCCACCACCCGCTGCTCGACTTCCTGCACCAGCCGGAACCCTTCCTCGGCAGAAAGATTGCCCCGGGCGCGAACGTGAATCTGTGCATACATGGGGTCGCTGTTGGTGAAGAAGACCATGCCGCGGCCGAAGTTGAGATAGACCGCAAAGATCGTCGCCAGCAAGAGCAGCCCCACCGATAGCGTCGCGAGCGCATGCTTGCTGGTGAAATGCAGCAGGTGCGCGTACCAGCCCGTTGGGCCGAGAAGCAGCCTCGGGTCGCCGTCCTCCAGCTCCCTGAGCGTCTTGACCGCCCGTTCGTCGCGCACCCTCGGGCGGTCGAACACCGCGCCCAAGGTGGGGCCGAACATGAGCGCATAGAGCAGTGAACCCGACAGCACGGCGAAAACCGTCACGGGCAGATAGCGCATGAACTTGCCGGAGACGCCCGGCCAGAACAGAAGCGGCAGAAACGCGGCGAGCGTCGTCGCCACCGAGGCGGTCACGGGCCAAAACATGCGCTTGGCGGCCATCGAATACGCGATCCGGCGATGGTGGCCCTCCACCATCTTCCGGTCCGCATACTCGGTGATGACGATGGCACCGTCGATCAACATGCCGAGGCCCAGCAGCATCCCGAACATGACCATGAAGTTGAACGAATAGCCCATCACCCAGACGATCGCCAGCGCGAACAGGAAAGAGACGGGAATCGCCGCTCCGACGATGAGGCCGGCGCGGAAGCCCATCGCTGCCACGACAAGCACCATCACCAGCACCAGCGCGGTCAGGATGTTGCCCTGCAGTTCGTTCACCTGGGTTCGGGCATAGGGCGCCTGGTCGTTGGAGTAGAACACCGTCACCCGGTTCGGCAGATCCGGTTTGGCGCGCTCCACCAGCGCTTTCGCCTTTTCCACCGTGTCCACTAAGTTGGCGTTCTGGCGCTTGACGATGTCGAGCGTAATGCTGGTGTTGCCGTTGACACGCGAGTAGCGTTCGCGGTCCTTGAAGGTCTGCCGCACCGTGGCGACGTCCGAGAGCGTCACCACGGCATCGCCGTTCGTCTTGAGGGGCAGGTCGAAGAGATCCTGCGCGTCCTCGATCACGCTTGGCACCTTCACCGCCATGCGTCCGGCGCCGGTGTCGAGCGATCCAGCGGGGATCAACTGGTTGTTGCGCGCCACCGTGCCGAGCAGCTCCTCGGTGGCAACCCCGTAGGCTTCGAGCGCCTCCGGGTTGATCATCACCTCGAGCAGTTCCTCGCGGTCGCCGAACATCCTCACTTCGAGCACGTCCGGCAGCGTCTCGATTTGGTCTTGCAGCTCGCGGGCGATGTTGTAGATCACCCGCTCCTGCACCTCGGGGCCGATCACGTTCACCTGCAGGATCGGGAAGTCGTTGGCAGACACCTCCTGGATGTAGGGTTCCTCTGCGGTGTTCGGGAACTCCGGCTTGGCACGACTGACGGCGTCGCGCACGTCGAGCAGGGCTTGGTCCAGGTCGAAGTCGGCGTCGAACTCCGCCACCACCGTGGCAAGGCCTTCGTTGGCAGTGCCGCGCACCTCCTCGATGCCATCGAGCACCTGCAGCTCGATCTCCAGAGGCTTCACCAGCAGCCGTTCGGCGTCCTCGGGCGAAATGCCGGGATGCGGCACCCCGATGACGAACACCGGCACCTCGATGTTGGGGCTCGACTCGATGGGGATCGAACATCGCGCCACGACTCCGGCGATCACCACCATGCACATGAGCAGCAGCGTGGTGCGTGCCCGCTGGAAGACCGCGTCGATGAAGAGGTTGTTCACGAGGTGGTGCCGCGCGCCAGCTCAGCGGCCGCTCTGGCCGTGGATTCGTCGCCGTCTTCGCCGGCGATGCCGACCGGCGCGAGCGCGGTGTCGTCGTCCTCCAGCACTACATCGACCGTTTCGCCGGCGGTCACGAATTCCTGCCCGACGGTGATGAGCGTGGTGTACTCCGGCAGTCCTGTGACCCAAACGCCATCGGCGTCGTCGGCGACGATCTCAACCGTGTGGAACTGCACGCGGCCGTCGGTGTCTGTGGTGCGCACGCCAACGCCACCGGCATCGTCGAGCGCGAGCAAGGCGGGGCTCACTTTGTGCGCGAGCACGGTCGCCACCGGCACGTCGATGCGGGCGGTGATGCCGCTGCGCAGGGAATGGTCGGCATTGGGGATGGTGATCTCGATGGCATATGTGCGCGTGGTCGGTTCCGCTTGCTGGCCGACGAAGCTGATGGGCCCCCGAACCGGCGTACCGGTTGGGAGCATGCCCTCGGCCATGCTCCCAACCCGCAGGCGATGCACGTCGCGTTCGGACACGCGACCCACAAGCAGCATCGGATCGAGGTCGACGATCGTGGCGCACGCCGCGCCGGGCTGCACATAATCGCCAAGCTCGACATCCGTGGTTTCCACGACGCCGTCGAACGGTGCTCGGATCATGGTTCGCTCGACGTTGAGCCGAGCCGTCGTCAGCCGAGCCTGGGCGGAGGCGAGCATGGCGCGCGCCTGGGCGGTCTCGGACTCCGATTGAAAGCCCTGCGACTGCAGCCGCAAGCGACCTTGATAGTCGATGCGGGCTTGCTTCAGTGCCTCGCCAGCCTCCGCCACCCGAACCGGCCGGTCGTCGTCCGCTAGGCGACAAAGCAGGTCGCCTTTGGCAACGCGATCGCCCCGCTCGATGGGCCGCGCGACTACGCGTCCGGCAAGCTCCGAGCGCACAAGCACGGTGCGCTTGTTCTCGGTGCGGCCGCGAACGGTGACCGTCTCCGTCACAGTGCTGGCACGGATGTGCCGAGCGCGAACGCGGGTGCGAGCCTTGTCGTCCACCACCGCCACGTTCTGCTCCTTGAGCTCGGCGACGGTCGGGTGGCGAACGTCGGCGTTGCTGTCGCCGAGTTGGCCGGAGAGCAGCCAAACGACAGTCACAAGCGCAATGACACCGGCGGTGACGTACGTCTTTCGCATGGGTTTTCGTCTGCTAGGCGGCAGGGAAGGTTACGAAAAGTAACACATCGCGTTGGGCATCGCTACGGGAAATGAGAGAGAAGAGCGTCCTGCTTCCCTTAACCAACCCCTGCCATGCGAGGGCCTCGCTGGACGGAGGGCGCCAAGAGCGCGACAGGCTGCTAGCCGTAGTTGCGAGCGAACGCGAGCACGAAGGCCAGCAGTT
>VXPR01000597.1:8153-11986 GCA_009839405.1 Gammaproteobacteria bacterium | reverse complement strand
GCGCGGTCCGTGCGTGCCTGTTGCGTCCACCTTGAGCCGCGCGCCTGTCGGCGCGGGCGAGGGCGGGACGCCCTCGCCCCCAGGGCCCTCGCTTCGAGTCGAACTCGCGAAGTATCAATGGGTCACGGGATTTGTTCCAGGTGAGGGAGGGCGGGACGCCCTCCCTCCAGGGCCGTTACGGCAAGCCCGGCACCGGGAACCCCGAACAAAGCTCCTCAACCTCCCCCTTCACCCGCGCCAGGGTTCGCTCGTCGTCGTGGCTCTGAAGCGTGCGCAGAATCCACCCGGCCAGGCGTTCCATTTCCCCGAGGCCCATCCCCCGCGTCGTGGCCGCCGGGGTGCCCAGGCGAATGCCGCTCGGGCGCAAGGGTGGATTGGGGTCGTCCGGAATGATCTGCTTGTTGCAGGTGATGGACACCTCGTCGAGCGCTTCCTCTGCCACCCGGCCATCGATGCCGAAGCTGGCGACGCAGTCGAGCACCATCATGTGGTTGTCGGTGCCGCCGGTGACGAGCTTGGCGCCGCCAGCCATGAGCGCCGCCGCCAGCGCCCGCGCGTTTGCGAGCACCGCTTGCGCGTAGTCCTTGAAGGAAGGCTCGAGCGCCTTGCCGAGCGTCACCGCGACGCCCGCCACCTGATTCATGTGCGGGCCGCCCTGCAGGCCCGGGAACACGGAACTGTCGATCGCGCGCCGGAACTCCTTTTTCGTCAGGATCATCCCGCCGCGCGGCCCGCGCAGCGACTTGTGCGTGGTGGTGGTGACGAAATCGAAGCCGTAGTCGCAGGGGTTGGACATGACGCCGCCGGCAATGAGCCCGCCGATGTGCGACACGTCCGCCATCGTCATCGCACCCACCTCGTCGGCAATGGCCTTGAACTCGGCGTAGTCGTAGTCGCGCGGATAGGAGGAATAGCCGCACACCACGAGCTTCGGACGGTGTTCGATGGCGGTCGCGCGTAAGGCGTCGAAATCAATCCGGCCACCCGCGCTCGGATCGGACTTGTAGCGGATCCAGTTGTAGAGCTTGCCCATGTGCGACACCGGCGCACCGTGGGTGAGGTGGCCGCCGTGCGACAGATCCATGCCGAGCACGGTGTCGCCCGGCTCCAGCATGGCGAGATAGACGGCAGCGTTCATCGGCGCCCCGGAAAGCGGCTGCACATTCGCATGTTCCGCACCAAAGAGCTTGCGCGCCCGGCTCCGAGCGGTGCGCTCGATCACGTCGGTGAACTCCTGGCCGCCGTAGTACCTCCGCCCCGGATAGCCTTCCGAGTACTTGTTCGTGAACACCGACCCAAGCACCGCCAGGACCTCGGGATAGGTGTAGTTCTCCGACGGAATCAGCTCGATGCCGAGGCGCTGACGCCGCTCCTCACCCGCGAGCGCGGCGTGAATCTCGGCGTCGTTCTCTGCAAGCAGGTCGCGATTGCGAGTCGCGGCGTATTCGGTGTTCATGCGGTGACTCCAAGGGAGTGGCTGGGCAAGAGAGCCGGAAGGCAGCCCCCGAAAAAAAGAGGTGGGGCTCGCGCGGCGGGGAAGCGTACGGCTTTCGCGCCTTGCGTCCAAGTGCCGTGCTGACATTGCGTTGTCTATAGGATCCTGCATGGAAGGGCGTCGTGAGGGCGAGTCATGTCGGGTGTGGGAGATGGAGGCCAGCGGTCTCGTGGCTGGCATGCCCGCATTCAGCCCAAGATAGTCGCTTGCTGCTGTGCGTTGTTGACGGTTCCCATTGCCGGCGCCCCAGAGCATGAGCCCGAGGAGCCGGCATTCGAGGAAGTCGTCGTGGTGGCAAAGCGGGAGGTGGCGTTTGCCAACGCCGAGTCCACCGCCGCGATGCAGCGCCAGCAATCCCCGCTGACGAGCGTTCTGGCAACAGCCGACAACCTCCCGGGGGTGTCGATCCAGGAAGGCGACGCCTTCGGTTTCGACGACTGGTCCACGACGATTTCGATGCGTGGCTTCCAGATCAGCCTCGACGAACAGCAGCTCGGCATGACCATCGACGGCATGCCGAACGGCAACTCCAACTACGGCGGCGGCGCCAAGGCGGGCCGCTATGTGGACCCGACGAATCTGGCAGCGGTCGCCGTGTCCCAGGGCACCGCCGACATCGCGTCCCGGTCCACCGAAGCATTGGGGGGCACGCTCGACTTCCGCACGAGCGATCCGCTCGACACGCGCCAAGTCACGGCGGCGCTGACGCGCGCCAGCTTCGACGGCGCCAGATGGTCCGTCCGCTTCGATACGGGGCCCGTATTCGGCGGCGCATTGGCGTGGCTGTCGGCATCGCGGCAGACGGCAACCGACTGGGTGAACCAGAGCGCCGACAACGAGCGCACGCACGTAGCGGCGAAGCTGACGGCGACGATGGGCATGGCCGACGTCACGGCTTACCTCTCTTGGGACGACGTGCACGAGGACAACTACCAGCGCCTGTTCAGTGCGGCGGACTATGCCGCCGACCCCCGTTGGGATCGCCTCACCGCCGATTGGACCGGCATGCCGCACCTCGACCAGCTCTACCGACCCGGCTGGTCAACGCTGCGCGAGAACGCGTTCTCCTACCTCAAGATCGAACGCTCGTTCGGCGGGGTGACGCTGTCCGGCGGCGTGTACTACCACCGCAACGATGGGCGTGGGGACTGGCTGCCGCCATATCTGGTGGATGTGGTGGACGACCGCGGTGGCCCCGAATCGGAACGGCTGGCGGGGCGCGTCGTCAGTGGCGGTGCGTTTCTTGGCAGGACGTACTTCGTCGATGCTCGCGGCGTTCGGCTGGCGCCGTTTCGGGGTTGTGTGTCCAGCATCACGTTCCCTTACGGCGCCAGCGGGCCGGAGGCGGATGCCGCCTGCCACGATCCGGGCGCGTTGGCGGTGCAGTCGTATCGGCACACCCACTACCACAAGGGTCGCGCCGGGTTCGCGGTTGACCTCGACTGGCGCGCGAGTCTTGGGCCTGTCGAGAGCCGCTTGCGCGGCGGACTCTGGCATGAAGGCTACGAACGGGATGAATCACGCGACTGGCACGCAATTCTGGACACGCGGATCGGCTTTGCGTTCGACCCAACGCCCTACTGGCGCCAGTACGCCCGACGCTACCCGGCGCGGATCACAAAATGGTACTTGGAAGAGTCGGTGGCGGTCGGCCCGCTTCGTCTTGCTGCGGGCATCAAGCGGCTGCGCCAACGACTGGAGCGCAACGATGCGCAGGGCGACGTGCCGGATGCCGTCATCGACAGCAACTCTCCGGTTCTTCTCTCGGCGGGGCTGGTGCTGGACACGCCTGTGCCGGGCCTCGAGCTGTTCGGCGGGGTTGCGGAGAATCACCGGGCGTACTCCGATCTGTTGCTTGAGCGTCCCGGCTCCGATCTCGCCGGTCTCGATCCCGAGTCGGCGCGAAACGTGGACGTGGGGCTGCGGTTTGGTCGCGAAGGGTTCGCGGCCGCGGCGACTTGGTACGACACGGCGTTCCGCAACCGAGTCGCGTTCGTGGACACTGAAGGCGTGGCCGGACCGAACTTCCTCATCGGCACTGACGGCGCCTTCCTGAATGCGGGAGGCGTCGAGTCCCGCGGCGTGGAACTGTCCACGCGGCTCCGCTTGGGGGAGGTGGAGCTGTATCTGGCATACACGCGCAATGATTCGCACCAGCTCGGCACCGGCACGGATCGACTCGACGCCGAGCTCGGCGTTGCGCCCGGCAACCGCGTCGCGGGCGTGCCGGCGAGCATGTTGGCGGTGGGGGGCGCGCGTGAGCGGGGGGGGGGGGGGGGGGGGGGGGGGCGGGCACGAGGACGCGAGAGACGGGGGGGGGGAGGAGGGGGGGGGGGGG
>VXPR01000597.1:2229-8143 GCA_009839405.1 Gammaproteobacteria bacterium | reverse complement strand
CACCCGGCGCGCGGGGGTGGCGGCGCGCATGTTGGCGGGGGCCCTCGACTGGCGCGGAGGGCCGGTGCGGGCGGGCATCAGCCACAAGGTCACCGGGGCTCGCTTTGTGGACTTCGGGAACTCGTGGCGCCTTGGGCGCTACGGCACAGCCGACCTGCACGTGGGCGTTGATTGGCGGTTCTCTTCCGGGCGACTCGCCGGATTGCAGTTGCAGGGCGTCGTGAACAACCTCTTCGATGAAGAGCACCTTGGCGGAGTTGCGGGACAGGGCGCCTGGATTGGCCCTCCGAGGACGGCTTCGCTGACGGTCGTGGCCGAATTCCGGGGGCGTTGAAGGGCCCTCGGATACAGCGTTAACCGCTCGCCGACGCAAGCAGCGCACCCCTCTCGGGGGATAGACGGGTTGCAGCTTCGAAGCGAGGACCCTGGGGGCGAGCGCGTCCCGCCCTCGCACGCGCCGCCAGGCGCGCTCCTCGGAGCACAAGGGCCAGCGGCGTACGCGCGTCGGCAAGGAGACGCCTCGCGCGGGCGGCAGCTCTCCGAGGCCCATTGACACTTGCCCGTTCGTGGCCAACGCTACACGCACACGCAAATGTGGAGGCCGCCAATGAGCCGAGTGGTAGATGCCGATGGGCACATTCTGGAGCCAGCAGACACGTGGGAGCGCTACATCGATCCCGCCTTTCGCGACCGCGCCATCCGCATCGCCCCGGACGACGAGGGCTTCGAGCGCCTGTGGATCGACAACCAGCCCATGCGGCTCCTGCGCGGCAACCTCGGCACGCTCGGCGGCATCGATCTCGATTCGGGAATGCTCGGCAGTCTGACGGAGGACTACAGCTACGCCGCCGGGTCGCCGCCCGGTTCGTACGACCCTGCGGCAAGGCTCAAGGTGCTCGACGACGAGGGCATCGACGCCGCCATCCTCTACCCAACCATCGGCATCTGCTGGGAAGGCAACGTGGAGGACCCGGCCCTCGCCACCGCCTACACCCGCGCCTACAACCGCTGGATCGTCGACTTCGCCAACCACGATCCCTCAAGGCTGCATCCGGTGGCGCACATCTCGCTGATCGATCCAGAAGGCGCCGTGGCGGAAGCCGAGCGCGCCCGCAAGGACGGCTGCGTCGGCATCTATCTCTCCCCGGACGCCCCGGCACGCAACGGCCGCCAGCTAGCCGATCCGGTGTACGACCGCTTCTGGGCCGCAGCCCAAGACCTCGACATGCCCGTCGGCTTCCACGTCGTCGTGCGCGAACGGAATGCCTATCACCACATGCCGGCACCCAACGTGGGCTCGGCGCTCTTCTTCTTCGCTTTCCTCGCCATCGACGTGATGGCCGCCTTCACGGCGATGCTGGCATCGGGCCTATTCGAGCGCTATCCAAACCTGAAATGCTCCGTGCTCGAAGCCGGCGGCAACTGGATCTCCGCCTGGCTCGACCGCCTGGACCACAAGGCCGAAGTGATGCACCGAGCCGCCCCGTTCAAGCTCAAGCCCAGCGACTACTTCTACCGCCAATGCCTGATCTCGATGGACCCCGACGAAGGCATGACCGCCGAAGTCGTCCGCCACATCGGCGCCGACTACGTCACCTGGGCCTCCGACTACCCCCACATCGACGCCTCCTACGGCGTGGTCGCAGAACTCAAGGAAGGCATCGCCAGCTTGGACGCGGAATCGCAGGCGAAGATCCTGGGTGGGAACGTGGACCGGTTCTACAACCTCTGATCAAGTCGGCTCCGGCTGTCCACTGGAGCGAGGGCGTCTCGCCCTCGTTACGCGCCGCTAGGCGCGCAGTCATCTGGTGATGACGGCTGCGGCGGTCGGCACAGGGCGTGTCTCTCTGGGGCGAAGGCGTCTCGCCCTCGTCCAGAAGCAGTTGCCTACGCGTCCACCTCATACCGGAGCATCACCCGGTCGCCGTCCGCGAGGCCGGTGCGGAAGCGGTTGCCCCAGGTGCCCCAGCCTTCCTCGGCGTACTTCGGCCCCATCGCTTCGAGCACCGCGCCATGCAAGTCGGCGTCCGTCACCAGCGAGGCTGTCGCCATGTGTTCGGGGGCGGTGCGGAAGGCGCCGCCCGAGTCGGTCCAGATGCCGAACTCGCCCACCCACAGTCGGGCTCGTGTGAGGCCCTGGCGCACCGCTTGGGCTCGCCAGGCGTCGTGTTGAGTGACGACGTAGCAGGAGCCTTCGTGCCAGCCGAACCACACCTCCGCCTTGCAGCGGCTCTCCTCGCCATTGCTCTTGAGGGGCGTGATGTACACGAGCTTCGATGCGGTGAACGGCGCGGCGTCGGCAACCGCCGCGCGAGCGACAAGCGGCAGCAGCGGGGTGAGAGCGGCGCCGGCAAGGAGATTCCTTCGGGTGGTCATGCTGCTGGCCTCTGATCGCCGACGATGGAGACGCGTTCGCCGTAGCGGGAGTTGGGGAAGTAGTCCCAAACGGCGTGGTGTTGGGTGCAGCGGTTGTCCCAGAACGTCAGCGTGTTCGGCTTCCAGTCTACCCGACACCACAGCCGCGGCGTGGTGGCGACATGCTGGTAGAGCATGTCGAGCACGGCGCGGCTCTCCGCGCGGCCGAGGCCCACGATGTGGGACGTGAAGCCGGGGTTGACGTAGAGAATCTTCTCGCGGGTGACCGGGTGGCGGATGACCACGGGGTGCTCGTTCTTCGGATAGCCGCCGGGGGGCGGCGTGGACTTGTAGGCGCCGACGTAGGGGCCGGCACCGTCGTGAACTGCGGTCAAATCGTCCAGGAACTCGCGAATCGACGGCGAGAGGAGCCGATAGGCGAGGTACATGTCCGCAAACAGGGTATCGCCGCCGCCTTTCTCTGGCGTTTCGGTGACATAGAGCATCGAGCCGAGCGGCGGAACCTCGTCGCAGGTGACGTCGGTGTGCCAGCCATCGCCGGAGGTGTAGGCGGACTCGGCGGTGGTCTTCACCGTCAGGATTTCCGGATCGCCTCCATACTTGTGCTGCATCGGATGCACATGCAGGCGGCCGAAGCGACGACCGAACGCCTTGTGCTGGTCGCGGTCGATCTGCTGATCGCGAAACACCAGCACCTTCCAATCCATCCACGCATCGTGGATGTCCTGCGCCTGCTCGTTCGAGAGCGGCTGCGCCAGATCCACCCCTTCCACCTCCGCACCGATGTGCGGCGTGAGCGAATTCACCTCGAAGGTGCGGTATTCCGTGCGGATGTCGCCAGCTTCAAACTGGCCCTCGCGTGTGTTGAACATCTCGTCTCTGCGCCTCGCTGCGGTCGCTACAACTTGCGCAACCATACAACAACGGGCGTTGCTGCTTCGGGGCTCCCGCCGAAGGTCGTCGCCAAAACAGTCGCATTCTGCGACCTAATGGTCAAGCAGTTCCCTGTTTGCATGGCGCGTGGCTTCCAGACGGTCGCTGATCAGGCGGCGCGTGTCGTGGCGAATGCCGAGTTCGGAGGCGACCTCTGGCCATTTCCCGAGTGCATCCACGACCCGTTCGAGGGCTTCGCGGGCGTGGGGCCAACTGGCGAAGCTGGCTTGGCCGGCCAGGTGCTGCATGGCCTTGCGTGGCGGCGCGCTGCCGTGGCCCAGGAAGGCGGTGGTGTGTTGGTCGTGGGGAGTAGGACAGAAGGTGACGTCGTAGAAGGGAGACGGTTGCCAATTGCCTGCGTCGTCCTGCAGGAACGACCAGTTGCGTGTGTGGTCGTCTTGATTGACGGCGAAGAGGTTGAAGGCGGCTCGGATGAACTGGGTCTGGCCCACCGCTGGGCTCGCACATAGGGCTTGGCTGGCGCGGATCAGGTCCTCGTAGTCCATCGACGGTGCACGGAAGTCGGCGTCGAGCAGGCCGCAAAGACTGTGCATGTGGAGCCGACCACCTGGCGGCGCGCAGTCGAATCGCCTTTGGGCGAGCCACGCGGTGGCATTTGACGGCGCTTCGGCGGGCACTTGCAGGAGCTGCCAATCCGGTGTGGCGATGCCAGCGTTCTGCGCGAGCCGGAGGTAGGCCGCTTCGCAGAGGCCCTCCTCATACCCCAGCGGCAACGATGCCGAAGTGAACTTGACGAGCCATGGCTCGAGCCCAGGTGCGGGAAGGATGCGCGCCCCGCTTGCCGCAGCGTCTGCCGGCAAGTACACGGATGCTTTGGGTCGGGCGCCGCCGGAGCTGCCCGCCTGGGCAAGGAAGGCCAACAGCTCCTCGCCCTCGCCGTCGAACAGCTCTTCGGCGCGGGTGCCGAGTTCCCAAAATCCGACCTCGCCGGGAGGCGCGGGTGCTGAAGGAGAGGCGGGCGAGTAGCGTAGCGCGCCCACGCCGCGTTCGCCGATGAAGGAAAGGCGGTCCATCGCCGTCAGCTGGCTCGAGGCGATGCCTTGCTGGCGGAAAACGCGATCCATCAGGAGGCGCCCCCAACCATCGGGCAGCGAGTCGGCAAACACGCCGTGCAGGCCCTCGTGGGGGTCCCGAGGGGCGCGGTGCACCGAGCCATCGAACGGCATTTGGAATGGCGAGAGGCTTGGATGCTCGCGCAGGTAGCCCTCACCGTATTGAAAGAAAACGCCGTCTCGATTCTGCGCGAGTTGGCCCACCGGCACGGTGGCGCCCGTGGAAAGGCAGCGCGACACGTGGAGGCAACGGATAGAGGTGAAGTCCGTCATCGGGCGCCCCTGACCGAGGGCTCCTGCTCCAACACCTCATCTATCGTCCGCGGCTGCGCTGCTGTGGGCCCCGCCATCGACGCAAGTTGGTCAAGGTCTCCAACACACTGCCAGAGCAGCACGAACTGGCGCAGGGAAATCTGGCCTGTGGTCTCGAACCGCTTGATGGTCGCCGCCGGCACAGTGCTCCGCTCCGCGAGCGCCCGTCGCGAGAGCTTGCGAACCCGCCGCCGCTGTCGGACGCTGGCCGCGAGTTGGCGCTGCACGTCTGCGGCGGTAGTGAGAGAGAGAAGTGCCATTTTCCCTGCCTTTCACCTTCAGGGACATCATTTTATCCAAAATAGAAGAATCCGGACTTTCATGGACAACATAGTGCCCCTTCGATCGCGCTGAGAGATGCGGCCTCCTAGCGTTGGCAGGCGGCGCAGTACACCGTTGCTCTGCCCCCATGCCGCACCTCCGTCAGGGGCTTCCTGCACTGGCGGCAAGGCTCGCCGCCGCGTCCATAGACATGCAGTTCCTGTCTGAAGTAGCCGGGCTTGCCGTCTGTTCCGGTGAAATCTCTGAGGGTCGTGCCACCGGTGTCTATGGCTCGCGCCAGCGTCGCCTTGACGGCGGCCACGAGTAGTGCGAGGCGTGGCTTGGAGATGCGGCCGGCGGCTCGGCGCGGCCGGATGCCGGCCAGGAACAGCGCTTCGTTGGCGTAGATGTTACCCACTCCCACCACCACCCGCGCGTCCATCAGCAGCGACTTGATGGCGGTGCGCCGGCCACGCGCTTGGGATGCCAGATAGGCGGCGTCGAAGTCCGATGACAGAGGTTCGGGGCCGAGGCTTTTCAGCAGCGGATGCCCGAGCAGGGGAAAGGGCTGCCAGTGCAGGCTGCCGAATCGGCGTGGGTCGGTGAAGCGCACGGCGCGGCCATCGTCCAGCACGAGGTCGATGTGGTCGTGCTTGCCGGCGTCGCGTGCCGCGTCCACGAACGCCAGGTGACCGGACATGCCGAGGTGAAGAATGAGGCCGCCGCTGTCGAGCGGCAGCAGCAGGTATTTGCCGCGCCGACCGACCTCAGCGAAACGCTCGCCGGCGATGTCGGATGGCAGCCGCACCGGCCAGCGCAGTGTCGGATTGCGGATGACGATTCGTTGCAGTCGTCGCCCGGGCCCCCCCCCGGCGCGGCCGCGCCGCGGGGGGGAGGGCGGGGTCTTATAAAAATCTGACGCAGCCGACGAGCATAAGCGGGGTGAGATGGGTGGTGGG
>VXPR01000597.1:0-2219 GCA_009839405.1 Gammaproteobacteria bacterium | reverse complement strand
CGCCCGGGAACCGCCCGGGCGAGGCCGCGCCGCGTGGTCTCGACCTCCGGCAGCTCAGGCACGGCTCGCCGACTGCCCCGCGACGCGGGGCGCGCGGCTACTTGATCTTCGCTTCCCGGTAGGCAACGTGGCGCCGCACCACCGGATCGAACTTGCGAAACTCGAGCTTGTCCGGCGTCGAGGTCTTGTTCTTCGTGGTGGTGTAGTAATGCCCGGTGTCGGCGCTCGACACCATCTTGATCTTCTCGCGCTTGCCCTTCTTGGCCATTGGCTATTCTCCCTTGGCGCTCGGCGCGGCGCCTTGCACCGGCCGGCGCAGCTTGCCCAAATCCTGCAGCACCGCCTCGATGCCGCGCTTGTCGATGATCCGCATTCCGGCGGCCGACACCCGGAGCCGCACGAAGCGATCCTCGGACGGCACGTAGAAGCGGTGGTAGTGCAGGTTGGGCTGGAACCGCCGCTTGGTGTGGTTGTTCGCGTGCGAGACGTTGTTGCCCGCCATCGGCCGCTTGCCGGTGACTTCGCAAACCTGGGACATCGGGTGGCTCTGCCGTCGAAAGGGCGGCGTTTATACCTTAAGCGTGCCCGGGAGGCAAAGGTTGGATGTGTCGCACAGGGGTGTAGGGGATGTCGCACGGGAAACCCGGGGTTCCCCGGCGAGCAACCGTCCAGATCAGAGCAGCCCCCGTTCCGCCATCGAGACGATGCCCTCGGCGGCGATGATTAGGTGATCCACCAGGTGCACGTTCACTTCGTCGAGCACGGTCTTCAAGCGGCGGGTGATGTGCTGGTCGGCGGCGCTCGGCTCGGCGGTGCCGGATGGATGGTTGTGGTAGAGCACGATGGCGGCTGCGTTGCGGCGCATGCACGCCTTCAGCACCTCGCGTGGATACACGATGGAGCGATCTACCGAGCCCCAGAACAGGTCCTCGGTCGCCAGCAGTCGGTTGCGGGCATCGAGCAGGAGCACGCCCAAGACCTCGCGCTCCATCCCCGCCAGGTGCAGATAGAGGTAGCGGCGTGCGTCTTCGGCGCCGCGGATGATGCGACGCTTGCGGAAGCCCTCGCGCTCAAACCGCTTTCCGAACTCGCGCACCGCAAGCAGGCCCGCGACCTTCGCATCGCCAAGACCGGTGATGGCCGCAAGCGCCTCGGCGCCTTGGCTCATGAGCCCCCGCACGCCATCGAACCTCTGCAGCAACTCCTCCGCCAGCTCTACGGCGTCTTGTCCGGCATGGCCGGTGCGCAGCACCAGCGCCACCAGCTCGGCATCGCGCAGGTGCGAAGCGTCGCCTTGGAGCGCTCGCTCCCGGGGCTGCTCCGACGCGCCCGCCTGCAGCGGCTGCGGCCGTGCCGCCAGCGGTCCGCGGCGGTCCGTGCTCTGCGGCCGGGCCTGCCCGTTCGCGGCAGGTTCTTGCGAGCGCCCCAGAGCCGGTCCGGCACCTCGCGTGATATGGTTGCGGCTCTCCAGCATTTTCGGCTTTTCGGCGGACTTTCGACGGCTTTCGGCGACCAGATGCAAGCGAAGAAAATCCTACTTGCCGTCAGCGGCGGCATCGCTGCATACAAGACCCCGGAGCTTGTGCGACATCTCTCACGCTCTGGTGCCGAAGTGGTGCCCCTGCTGACAGCCAATGCGCATAGGTTCGTGACGCCCACGGCCCTGCAAGCGGTGGCCGGACGTCCTGTTCTGTCGGATATCTGGGCTGCGGAAGCGGCGGACGGCATGGGCCACATCGAGCTCGCGCGCATGGCCGACGTGTTGTTGGTGGCACCGGCGAGCGCCAATCTGATGGCGCGCATGGCATGGGGAATGGCGGACGATCTGGTGACTGCCACTTGGCTGGCGACGCGAGCGCCGGTTTTCGTCGCCCCTGCCATGAATACCCAGATGTGGGAACACCCCGCCACCCGCCGCAACGTGGCGTTGCTGCAGGAAATGGGCGTCAGCCTCATCGGTCCGGATGTGGGGGAGCAGGCTTGCGGCGAATTCGGCCCGGGGCGCATGACGGGACCGGCCGAGATTGCTGGCATCGTGCTTGGGTCCTTCGGTGACGCCAACGTGGGAACGGGGGCGCTGGCCGGAACACGGGTGCTCGTCACCGCCGGCCCCACCCGCGAACCCATCGACCCCGTGCGCTTCATCAGCAATCGCAGTTCCGGCAAGCAGGGCTTTGCTCTCGCCGCGGCGGCACAGCGCGCCGGTGCAGACGTGACGC
>VXPR01000570.1 GCA_009839405.1 Gammaproteobacteria bacterium | reverse complement strand
TCGGTGATCATGCCGGTGGAGGACATGCCCTTCGACGACAACGGCGAGCCGGTGGACATCGTGCTCAATCCGCTTGGCGTGCCCTCGCGAATGAACGTCGGGCAGGTGCTCGAGACGCACCTCGGCTGGGCCGCCAAGGGCATCGGCGAGCGCATCGACACTATGCTCCGAGAAGAGCGCAAGGCCGCGGAGATGCGGGAATACCTTGCCGGCATCTACAACGGCCTCGACGGCCGCAAGGAGGCGCTCGACGAGTTCGCCGACGACGAGGTGCTGGAGCTGGCCGACAACCTGCGCGATGGCCTGCCCATCGCGACGCCGGTGTTCGACGGCGCCCGCGAGGACGACATCAAGGAGGTGCTGCGGCTGGCGGGGTTGCCCACCAATGGCCAGGCGACGCTCTACGACGGTCGCACCGGGCGAGCGTTCGACCGGCCTGTGACGGTCGGCTACATGTACATGCTGAAGCTAAACCATCTGGTGGACGACAAGATGCACGCCCGCTCGACCGGCTCGTACAGCCTGGTTACGCAGCAGCCGCTCGGCGGCAAGGCACAGTTCGGCGGTCAGCGCTTCGGCGAGATGGAGGTGTGGGCGCTCGAAGCCTACGGCTCCGCCTACACGTTGCAGGAGATGCTCACGGTGAAGTCCGACGATGTCACCGGGCGCACGAAGATGTACAAGAACATCGTCGATGGCGACTTCCGCATGGAGCCGGGAATGCCGGAGTCGTTCAACGTTTTGGTGAAGGAGATCAGGTCTCTCGGCATCGACATCGAGCTCGAAAGCGAATAGGCATACGAAGGAGAAACGGACATGAGAGACCTGCTGAATCTGCTTCGGACGCAAAACGTCGCCCCGGAGTTCGACAACCTTCGCATTGGCCTCGCTTCGCCGGAGATGGTGCGGTCCTGGTCGTTTGGCGAAGTGAAAAAGCCCGAGACCATCAACTACCGCACCTTCAAGCCGGAGCGCGATGGGCTGTTCTGCGCCCGCATCTTCGGGCCGGTGAAGGACTACGAGTGCCTGTGCGGCAAATACAAGCGCCTCAAGCACCGCGGCGTGATCTGCGAGAAGTGCGGCGTGGAGGTGACGCTGACGCGCGTGCGGCGGGAGCGGATGGGGCACATCGAGCTTGCGAGTCCGGTGGCGCACATCTGGTTTCTGAAGTCGCTGCCTTCCCGCATTGGCCTCTTGCTCGACATGACCCTGCGCGACATCGAGCGGGTGCTCTACTTCGAGTCCTATGTGGTGACCGATCCCGGCCTAACAGACCTCGAACTTGGCCAGCTCCTGACGGACGAGGAGTACTACCTCGCGCTCGAAGAGCATGGCGACGAGTTCACCGCCAAGATGGGCGCGGAAGCGGTGATGGATCTGCTGCGGGGGATCGATCTCGAGAGCGAAATCGCCCGCATTCGCGGCGAAATCCCGGAGACGAACTCCGAGACCAAGATCAAGAAGCTCTCCAAGCGGCTCAAGCTCATGGAGGCGTTCGAGAATTCCGGCAACAAGCCGGAGTGGATGATCCTCACGGTGCTGCCGGTGCTGCCGCCGGACTTGCGCCCCCTGGTGCCGCTCGATGGCGGACGCTTTGCGACCTCGGACCTCAACGACCTCTATCGCCGGGTCATCAACCGCAACAACCGCCTGAAGCGCCTCTTGGACCTTTCGGCGCCGGACATCATCGTCCGCAACGAGAAGCGGATGCTGCAGGAGTCGGTGGACGCGCTGCTCGACAACGGCCGGCGCGGACGTGCCATCACCGGCGCCAACCGGCGGCCGCTGAAATCACTGGCGGACATGATCAAGGGCAAGCAGGGGCGGTTCCGCCAGAACCTCCTCGGCAAGCGGGTGGACTACTCCGGGCGCTCGGTGATCGTGGTGGGGCCGACGCTGCGCCTGCATCAGTGCGGGCTGCCGAAGAAGATGGCGCTCGAGCTCTTCAAGCCCTTCATCTTCAGCAAGCTCGAAGGGCGCGGGCTCGCCACCACCATCAAGGCGGCGAAGAAGATGGTGGAGCGGGAGACCGCCGAGGTTTGGGACATCCTCGCGGAGGTGATCCGCGAGCATCCCGTGCTTCTGAACCGGGCGCCGACGCTGCATCGGCTCGGCATCCAGGCTTTCGAGCCGGTGCTGATCGAGGGCAAGGCCATTCAGCTTCACCCGCTGGTTTGCGCCGCCTACAACGCCGACTTCGACGGCGACCAGATGGCCGTGCACGTACCGCTGACGCTCGAGGCACAGCTTGAGTCGCGGGCGCTGATGATGTCCACCAACAACATCCTCTCGCCAGCCAGCGGCGAGCCCATCATCGTGCCGTCGCAGGACATCGTGCTCGGGCTCTACTACATGACCCGAGAGAAGGTGAACGCGCGCGGCGAAGGCATGGTGTTCGCGGACCCGGACGAGGTCTCGCGCGCCTTCCACAGCGGCCAGGTAGAACTGCATGCCCGCATCAAGGTGCGTATGGCGGAAGGGGATGACCCCATCGCCACGACGGTGGGGCGGGCGCTGCTCTACGAGGTGGTGCCGAAGGAGCTGCCGTTCGACCTCGTCAACCAGCCCATGGGTCGGCGCGCGATTTCGTCGCTCATCAATGCGTGCTATCGCAACGTGGGGCTGAAGGAAACGGTGGTGTTCGCGGACCAGCTCATGTATGCGGGGTTTGCGTACTCCACCTCGTCCGGTGCCTCGATTGGCGTCGAGGACTTCGTGATTCCGGACGACAAGGGACAGATCATCGACGAGGCGCAGGCGGAAGTGGGCGAGATCGAGACGCAGTATGCGTCTGGCCTCGTCACCCAGGGCGAGAAATACAACAAGGTGGTGGACATCTGGTCTCGCGCCACCGACATCGTGGCGCGCTCCATGATGGACGGCATTTCCCACGAGCAGGTGGAGAACCGCGAGGGGGAGATGGAGGACCAAGCGTCCTTCAACTCCGTATATATGTACTCCGACTCCGGCGCCCGGGGCTCCCCGACGCAGATTCGCCAGCTTGCGGGACTCCGGGGCCTGATGGCGCGGCCGGACGGCAGCATCATCGAAACGCCCATCATCGCGAACTTCCGCGAGGGGCTGTCGGTGAGCGAGTACTTCATCTCCACTCACGGCGCGCGCAAGGGGCTCGCGGACACGGCTTTGAAGACGGCCAGTTCGGGCTACCTCACCCGACGGCTGGTGGACGTGGCGCAGGATCTCGTGGTCACCGAAGTCGACTGCGGCACCGACGACGGCCTCGCCATCAGCGCGCTGATCGAGCGGGCGGAAGTGGTGGAGCCGCTGGCGGCACGCGTGCTCGGACGGGTGGTGGCGAGGGACGTCACCAATCCGAGCGGCGAGGTGGTCATCGAAGCCGGCACCATGCTCGACGAGACCTGGGTGGAGCGGCTCGAAACCCTGGGCGTCGATGAAGTGATGGTGCGTTCGCCCATCACCTGCAAGACCCGCTATGGCGTCTGCAGCACCTGCTACGGGCGCGACCTTGCCCGAGGCCACGAAGTGAACGTCGGCGAGGCGGTGGGCGTCATCGCCGCGCAGTCCATCGGCGAACCAGGCACCCAGCTCACCATGCGCACCTTCCACATCGGCGGCGCGGCCTCTCGCGCCACGGCGGTGGACAGCATTCAGGTGGCGCACGAAGGCTCCGTGCGGATGCACAACCTCAAGACCATCGACCGCGAATCCGGCGAGATCGTAGCGGTTTCCCGCTCCGGCGAGATTGCCATCGCCGACACCCACGGGCGCGAGCGGGAACGCTACAAGGTGCCCTACGGCGCGGTGATTTCCGTTGGCGAGGGCGGCCCCGTGGAAGCGGGGCAAGTGATTGCCCGCTGGGATCCGCACACCCACCCCATCATCACGGAAACCGCGGGCCAAGTGGCGTTCGTGGACATGGAAGAGGGGCTCTCCGTGAATCGCCAGACGGACGACATCACGGGGCTGCCGAGCATCACCGTGATCGACTCCAACGAGCGCGTCAGCGCCGGCCGCGAACTGCACCCGGAAGTGAAGCTCGTCGGCGACGACGGCGAGGTGGTGAACATCGCCGGCTCCGACATCCCGGCGCGCTACATGCTGCCCGACAAGGCCATGCTGAACCTCGAGGACGGCGACCATCTCGGCGTCGGCGACGTGATCGCCAAGATTCCGCAGGCAAGCTCCACCACGCGTGACATCACCGGCGGCCTGCCGCGGGTGGCGGACCTCTTCGAAGCGCGCAAGCCCAAGGAACCGGCGATCCTCGCCGAAACCACGGGCACGGTGAGCTTTGGCAAGGAGACCAAGGGCAAGCGGCGCCTCGTCGTCACCGAGCCGGAAGGCGAGGCGGTGGAGACGCTGATTCCCAAGTGGCGGCAGATTTCGGTGTTCGAGGGCGAGCACGTCGAGCGCGGCGAGGTCGTGTCCGAAGGGCCGGAAAGCCCGCACGATATCCTGCGCCTCAAGGGCGTGACGGAACTTGCCAAGTTCATCGTCAACGAGATCCAGGAGGTCTATCGCCTCCAGGGCGTCACCATCAACGACAAGCACATCGAGGTGATCGGTCGCCAGATGCTGCGCAAGGCGGAGGTGGTGGACCCCGGCGACTCGACCTACATCCGCGGCGAACAGGTGGAATACGTCCAGGTGCTCGAAGACAACGAGCGCCTCGAAGAGGAGGGCAAGGAGCCCATCACCTTCGAGCGCCTGCTGCTCGGCATCACCAAGGCGTCGCTGGCCACAGAGTCCTTCATCTCCGCCGCCTCGTTCCAGGAGACCACCCGCGTCCTCACGGAAGCGGCGGTCACCGGCAAGCGAGACTTCCTGCGCGGCCTGAAGGAAAACGTGGTAGTCGGCCGACTGATTCCCGCAGGAACCGGCCTCACCTACCACCGCGACCGCCGCCAGCGAAGGCTGGAGGAAACCCAAGCCCGATCGGCAAGGGACATGGGCGCCACGGCAGACGAGGTCGAACAGGCTCTGTCGGAGATGCTGAGCGGGACTGGTTCTTAAGGAGCAAACAGCAACGGCTGGCTACCGGACGGCGTCGCTTCACCCACCCAAGAATGGGAGGGGCGACGTTGTCCGAATCCAAGGTGGCGAGTTCGTTGCGTAGACGGCCTCACTGCCGGCCACGCGCACGAAAGTCAAAAGGCGGTCATGCCCCTGCCTAGTTCGTTTGCGCCCAATCCTCAATCGAGAGCCCGGATACTCGCTCGAACTCTCGGGTGTTAGCGGTGATTACTGTGAGATCGCGGGCTCTCCCTTGGCCTGCGATCATCAGGTCGTAGGGGCCGATGCCGCGGCCAAGCCTCTCGAGTTCGGCTCGAATTGCGCCGGACTCACGGGCGTCTTCTCTCCCGAATGGGATGGTCTCGAACAGCAAGCTGTCGAGCAGCTCGATGTTGCGCACGGCTCGCTGGCTCTTGTTCGCGCCGTAGTGCAGTTCGTAGAGCACGACTGCGGACAATCCGATGTCGCTGGGCGCGTGGCTTCGGACTCGCGCCACCAAAGGTGGCGAGCTTCCATTGAGCATGGCAATGCACGCGTTGGTGTCGAGCAGATAGCGTGTCATTCGAAGGCACGATTGAGTTCGTCGCGGCCGTCAAGTGGTGGCTGGTTGCGGCCGTCGGCGAAGAAGTCGTCGGAAAACTCACCGATGACCTCGTCGAGCCAGGACCAATCGGCGGCGATCGGCTCGAGGACGACGGAACTGCCATGCCGGCGGATTCGAACCGTGTCGCCAGGCATCCGGAAGTCCTTCGGCAACCGCACCGCTTGGGACCGACCAGACCAGAAAACTCTAGCTGTCCTTGTCATGCGGCTTGTCCCCAGATTGCAGTATGCGAATGCTACATAGCAGTGGTCGAAAGAGTCAATGCAAGCCGCCACAATGGCAGGTTGGCGGAACATACGGGTGCGCAGAAACCGGGTACAGGCGTATGCTCCGGCGCAGGAATCAACGATCAGGACTAGCCGATGAACCGTCGCAAGTTGGTGCGAACCGCAATGGCGGCGGGCGTGCTGACCGGCGCGGCGCCGTTCGCTGTCGCCGAGCTGCCAAGGACGCCCCGCGACTACACCGGCCCCTTCTACCCCCGAGGCCCGCGCAACCGCACCAATGACCTGATAGCGGGCAAGCCTCGCACCGATGTCCTGAGCCTCGCTGGCCGGGTGTTGACGCCCGCCGGCTCGCCGCACGCCGGCGTCGTGGTGGATATCTGGCAGGCCGACCCCAACGGCCGCTACAAGCACCCACGCGACCGTGGCCAAGACGCGCTGCTCGAAGAGTTCCTCTACTGGGGCGAGTCAACCACCGACGGGGGCGGCGCGTTCACCTTCCGCACCTATGTCCCCGGCAGCTACCCAGCGCGCCCCGCCCAACACATCCACTACAAGGTGTGGACAGAAGACCGCGAGCCACTCCTGACAAGCCAAATCTACTTCGCCCAACTTGGCGGTGCCGGCCGCTACGCAAGGTCAGACGGAACAACCGAACTGCAAACGACCGACCTGCTGCGCGAAACCGACACCGTGCTGCGCGCAACCATCGACATCGTCATCTAGTCCCAGCCGAATCGGGGGTAAACGCGGACACGCTCTCGATGTCGTCGCACTCGGAAATGTCTCGTCGGAGAAATGCTGGACGCAGCCGGCGCGTTGGACGGAGTCGAGCACCTCCGTGGCGGGTGTCGCTTCGCAACGCGGCGCTGATCAGCACGTTTCGGCGACGAGGCGTTCAGCTCTCGTCGGCAGGAGCGCGTCCAACGTCGCGTCCGTCAGCCCGTTGGTCGCGGCTTCTGTCGACATCGTGTCCATGGTGTTGGCCAGCCGGGCCCATGCGGCGCCCCGAAGCCGCTCGTAGAGCTCCACCGACAACATGACGGTCACCGCGCGACCGTTCTTGGAAATGGCGATGGGCCGACGTTGCGCCCGGTCCAGCAACTGTCCAAGTCGATTCCTGGCTTCGCGGGCGGTGGTGACTTGCATGGATGCGGGGCCGAGAGCAGCTAATGTAGCTACTCTGGCCCCTTCTGATCAGGCCTTCCCGCGCCGCCAGACGCCGAGCTACGCTCCATGGTGGTGAAGGTGCGAGTTGCACTTCCGTAGGGGCGATCCTTGTGGTCGCCCGTCTCGATGGCGCGAGCCTTCAGGCTCACTTCTTATTAGAAGACTTCGTTGTCGTCGGTGCCGTGAAGCGATACATTGCCGTGCAGCGGACGTTTGGAGCAGGTTCATGGCCACGATGGGCACGGGTGCTGCACGGGTGTGCGCAGTCTTCGTCGCGGGGCGAGATGCCCCTTCGCCTGCCGTCGCCCCCACCGGGATGAGCAGTCAAGTGCTTGCCATGTGGCGAAGGGTTGCTTCTCTCCGCGTGGCTCTTGCTCTGACGTTGCTGTTCGCAGCGATGGTGGGGGCCGAGGAAGAACGGCCCCGGGTCGAGGCGGACGGGACCGTCCATGTGCCGGCCTTCGACCTGCCGGAGTCGGCGTACCTGGGCCGCGAGTCGCGCGCGGCGATGAAGCACTTCCGCGAGGTGTATGGCCCCGAGTTCGGCACCTTTTCGCGCGGATGCCCCGATCTCGGCGGCGACGCCGAGGCCGCCCGCGCGGCGCGCGACTGCGTCGCCAAGGGCTACTACGGCACATCCATCTACAAGGACACCCTCGCCAAGCATCCGGTCGAGATCGCCGCCGAGACGATCGCCGGGGTTTATACGGAGGTGTTCGTGCCCGCGAAGGGCGTCGCCGACGAGAACGTCAACCGGTTGCTGATCAGCGTTCACGGCGGAGGGTTCACCGTCGGCGCGCGCTACTTCAGCCACACCGAGTCGATGCAGGTCGCCGACCGGGGGCGTTACCGGGTCATCAGCCCGGACTACAGGATGGCGCCGGAACACACTCATCCCGCCGCCGTTGACGATGTGGTCGCGGTTTACCTTGCCGCCCTCGACGACTACGAAGCCGCCAACATCGGCATCTTCGGGTGTTCCGCCGGCGCCATGCTGACGGCGCAGACCGTCGCCTGGCTCATCGAGCACGACCAGCCCTTGCCCGCCGCGATTGGCCTCTTCTGCGCCGGCATGCCCATGACCGACGCTGCGGCCGGCGTCTTCAAGATGGGCCGCAGCGAGAGCGCGTACCTGGTGTCGGCCTTGAGCGGCAATCCCCGGCCGGTCGAGCCCGCCGAGCCGCCCCGCGCGAGGGGATACTTCGAAGGAGTGACGGCAGGCGACCCCGTCGTTGCGCCCGGCGATCACGACGATGTCCTCGTCCGATTCCCGCCGACGCTGCTCATTAGTGGCACGCGCGACTTCGCCTTGGGCGCGGTGCTGGCCAGCCACGCCCGCCTGGTTCGCTTGGGCGTCGAGGCCGACCTGCATATCTGGGAGGGCTTGGGTCACGCAACCTTCGCCTTCAATCCGCGGCTGCCGGAGTCGGATGAAGTCCACGACGTCATCGTGCGCTTTTTCGACCGCCACCTTGGCCGCTAGGAGCCTGACCCGCGACTTCTAGCTTGACCGCCCTGAAGCCGCCCACGTTTGCCCCACGGTTTTTTGTTGCCAATGGCATTCGGCGCGCCTACAATGCCGCGCCCTCGAAAACGAGGCGGGTTCGAGGTGGTGTTTGAGTAAGTCGGCCGTCGGTCGGAGAGTGCATGGCAACCATTAGTCAGTTGGTGCGCAAGCCGCGCAAGCGGCGGGTGACGAAGAACATGGTGCCGGCGTTGCAGAAGTCGCCGCAGAAGCGGGGAGTTTGCACGCGGGTCTATACGACCACGCCCAAGAAGCCGAATTCGGCGCTGCGCAAGGTCTGCCGGGTGCGGCTTACCAACGGGTACGAGGTGAACTCGTACATCGGCGGTGAGGGGCACAACCTGCAGGAGCACTCGGTGGTGCTGATTCGCGGCGGGCGGGTGAAGGACTTGCCTGGGGTGCGCTACCACACCATTCGCGGCACCCTCGACACCTCGGGGGTGGCGGATCGTCGGCAGCGACGGTCGAAATATGGGGCCAAGAAGCCGAAGTAGGTCCATCTAGGTATAGGCCCAGCAAGAGTAAGGCCGCCCGCGGCACCGCCTGCTTTGAGGAGCGGTGCCCGTCGTCCGGCGGGGCGACGCGAACGCATGGCGTTCGGCTGTGGCGGAGGAACCTGAAGAACCAAGGAGCGATCCATGCCGAGACGCAGAGTCGTCGCCAAGCGGGAAATCCTGCCTGATCCCAAGTACGCCAACCAGACGGTGGCGAAGTTCATCAACCATGTGATGGTGAGCGGCAAGAAGTCGGTCGCCGAGCGCATCGTCTATGGGGCGCTGACGCAGATCGAGTCGCGCGACCGCAAGGACCCCATCGGCGTGTTTGAGAAGGCGCTCGAGTCGGTCGCGCCGTTCGTCGAGGTGAAGTCGCGGCGAGTCGGTGGCGCCACCTATCAGGTGCCGGTAGAAGTGCGGCCTTCGCGGCGCGAGGCACTGGCCATGCGCTGGCTGGTCGACAGCGCCCGCAGCCGGGGTGAGAAGTCCATGGCGGCGCGGCTCGCTGGGGAGCTCGCGGATGCGGCCGAGGGCCGGGGCGCGGCAGTGCGCAAGCGCGAAGACACCCACCGCATGGCGGAAGCGAACCGGGCGTTCTCGCACTACCGCTACTGAGTGCTGGCAGCGGACTGTCGCGGCGCAGCGCCCGGCAGCTTCGGTTCAACGACGATTCATCGGACATTTCCCTTCAGTGCCGGCAGGAGGTTCCGGCGCACCCAAGCGAGGAGTTACGGACATGGCGCGCAGCACTCCCATCGGTCGGTACCGCAACATCGGCATCGTTGCCCATGTGGACGCCGGCAAGACGACCACCACCGAGCGTGTCCTGTTCTACACCGGGCTGTCGCACAAGATCGGCGAGGTGCATGACGGCGCGGCGGTGATGGACTGGATGGAGCAGGAACAGGAGCGCGGCATCACCATCACGTCCGCCGCCACGACCTGCTTCTGGGCTGGCATGAACCAGCAATACGAGCAGCATCGGGTCAACATCATCGACACCCCTGGGCACGTGGACTTCACCATTGAGGTGGAGCGCTCGCTGCGGGTGCTCGACGGCGCCGTGGTGGTGTTCTGCGGCACCGCCGGCGTAGAGCCGCAGTCGGAGACGGTGTGGCGCCAGGCGAATCGCTACGAGGTGCCGCGCATCGTCTTCGTCAACAAGATGGACCGTGCCGGCGCGGACTTCCTGCGGGTGGTAGACCAGATCAGGGACCGCCTCGGCGCGACACCGGTGCCCGTGCAACTGGCCGTTGGCGCGGAGGAGAACTTCCGTGGCGTCGTGGACCTGGTGCGGCGCAAGGCCATCATCTGGAGCGAGGACGACCAGGGTCTCACCTACGATCTCGAAGACGTGCCGGCAGAAATGGAAGCCGATGTAGACCAGTGGCGCGAGCAGATGGTGGAGTGCGCCGCCGAAGCCACCGAAGAGCTGATGGACAAATACCTCGAAGAGGGCGAACTCAACGAGGACGAAATCCGCGAAGGCTTAAGGGTGCGCACGCTCGCCAACGAGATCGTGCCTGCGCTGTGCGGCAGCGCCTTCAAGAACAAGGGCGTGCAGGCAATGCTGGACGCCGTCATCGACTACATGCCGGCACCCACCGAGGTGAAAGCCATCGAGGGGGTGCTCGACGACGGTGAGACCGCCGCCAAGCGCGAGTCCGACGACGACGAGCCTTTCTCCGCGCTCGCCTTCAAGATCGCCACCGACCCGTTCGTGGGAACGCTCACCTTCTTCCGGGTGTATTCGGGGGTGCTGACTTCCGGTGACCAGGTGTTCAATTCGGTGCGGTCGCGGCGCGAACGGATCGGCCGGATGGTGCAGATGCACTCCAACAGCCGCAACGAGATCAAGGAAGTGCGGGCCGGCGACATCGCCGCTGCCATCGGCCTCAAGGACACTGCCACGGGCGACACCCTCTGCGACCGGGACGACGCCATCGTGCTCGAACGCATGGAGTTCCCGGAGCCGGTGATCTCGGTCGCGGTGGAGCCCCGTTCGGTGGCAGACCAGGAAAAGATGTCCACGGCGCTCGGCAAACTGGCGCAGGAGGACCCGTCCTTCCGGGTGGAGACGGATGAAGAGTCCGGCCAGACCATCATCTCCGGCATGGGCGAACTGCACCTCGACATCATCGTCGACCGCATGAAGCGGGAGTTTTCCGTCGAGGCGAACATCGGCAAGCCGCAGGTGGCGTATCGGGAGACCATCCGCAAGAGCGTTGAGGCGGAAGGCAAGTATGTGCGCCAGACCGGCGGCCGTGGACAATACGGCCATGTCTGGGTGCGGCTGGAGCCGAACGTTGCGGAGGAGGAAACTTCCACCTTCGAGTTCGTCGACGAAATCGTCGGCGGCGTGGTGCCGCGCGAATACATCCCGGCGGTCAGCAAGGGCCTGCAGGAGCAGATGGAGAACGGCGTCATCGCCGGCTATCCGCTCATCAACGTGCGCGCGACCCTCTACGACGGCTCCTTCCACGAGGTGGATTCGAGCGAGATGGCGTTCAAGATCGCCGGTTCCATGGCCATGCGCGACGGTGCGCTGCAGGCCAACCCGGTGCTGCTCGAGCCGATCATGTCGGTGGAGGTGGTGACTCCGGAGGACTACATGGGCGACGTGGTGGGGGATCTGAACCGTCGCCGCGGCATGATCGAGGGGCTCGACGAGAACCCCGCCGGGAAGATCGTCCGCGCCGCCGTGCCGCTCGCAGAGATGTTCGGCTATTCGACGGACTTGCGCTCGGCGACCCAGGGGCGAGCGACGTACACGATGGAGTTCGCCCGCTACGCAGAGGTGCCGGACAACATCGCGGAGGGCGTGGCTCGGCGCGCCTGACTCACAATCCGCCGCCGTCTCGGACGCTCCGAACGACGGCAATTCTCTAGGACCGCCAAACGCGCCCCGCCAAGGGGCGTTCGCACTTTGAGGAGAGAGAAGGACGATGGCGAAGGAACGATTCGAGCGGACGAAGCCGCACGTGAACGTAGGGACG
>VXPR01000275.1:2839-12107 GCA_009839405.1 Gammaproteobacteria bacterium | reverse complement strand
GGGGGGGTCCCCCCCACCCCGCCCCCTCGTGTTTTGTTTAATGGGCTGCATGTTCAACCCGTCTCCGGGTATTTTTTCTAAATAACCCCCCCCCCGCGCCCGCAAGGGCGCGCTAGCAGGACTTCGGTGTCTGGCTGGTGATGTAGGCCACTAGGCGCCAGATGTCGTCGTCGCCTTCGGGCAGGTTGCCGCCGAAGGAGACCATGCGGGTTTCCGGCACGCCTTCGGAGATGACGCGGAAGATGTCTGCGTCCGTGCCGCCGTGCAGCCATGTGCAATCGAAAAGATAAGGGGCGTCGCGGGGGCCCGGGGAGTTGCCATGGCAATAGCCGCCGCAGGTGCCGATGTAGAGCAGGCGTCCGCGCTGCATGGCGATCGGGTCGTTGCGGAAGGCGTCGGCCGGGGAAGGCGGTTCGCTTGGGCCGCAGGCGGTTAGGGTGAGGAGAAGCGTAATGGCGAGGGCGGCGCCGGGACGAACGCTGCCCCCCTTTGAAGACGCCGTCACAACGCGTTCAGGGCTTCGGTGGTGTGGACGGTCTCGAATGGGCCGCGCTCGGGGATGCCGTGTCTTTTCAGCAGGGCCGCGATTGCGTCCTGCACCCCTCGCGACGAGAGTGCGGTATTGATGACGCTCGACATTGCTCCGTCATCCGCCCGATAGGCGAGGTGCATGTTCCAGCGCAGCGCTTGGGGCGGCTCGGTGTTGGCCTTTCGTTCGACGTCGAGACTGCCCAAGGACGGTCCCCACACCAATCCCGCGCTTGCTGCGCCGCGTTCGACGGCTTCGACGATGGAAGCGTTGTCCGGCTGCATGGTCCAGTCGAACCCCAGTTCATGCACGGCGCGGTGGCCGACGGTGTGGGCGCGGACGGCGACTTTGCCGTCGTAGGGCTGTTGCCAGTTGAAACTGGAATCCGCGGGAAACACTTCCCAGCTTGCGCCGTAGTAGGGCTGGCTAAGGGTGAGGGCGCCGCCGAAGTCGGCGATGTCGGAGGCGCCGGGGACGGACATCATCAGGTTGCACTGGCCGCGCAGCAGGGGGCGGTAGTCGGTGTCCGACGACTCGATGTCGGTGAGGTTGGGGGTTGGCAGCCAGAGCACGCGGAGGGGGCGGTCCAGTTCTTTGGCGAGGAGGCGCGCAACGTCGATGTCGAAACCTTGCTCGGTGGCGCGGCTCGCTCGCGGCAGGGCGTCTTCGGGTAGGCAGACGTCAAGCGAGGGCCCACTCGCCCACGACAGCGATGCGGCCGCTCCGCAGACGGCGGCAACGAGTATCCATCGCAGGTTCATCCGCTTGGCTGGGGCGACGAACGCGGAGCCGGTGCCGAGTGCAGGCACGGTGCTGCGGCGGCTATGCCGCGCTCCATCCAGAGGCACCCCGATCACTCCGGCAGCGCGAACACGAACAGGTGGCCGCCTTCTGGAATGTTGGTGGGGCCGCCTGCGAAAGTGGCGAAGGTGTTGAAGTTGCCGGAGCCGATGGCGACGTAGCTGCGACCGCCTGCACGATACGCCACCGGTTGGCTGCGCACGCCCCCGCCCATGCGAAACTGCCAGAGCACCTCGCCGGTGTCGGCATCAAGCGCCATCGCGTGGCCGGACTGGTTGCCGGTGAAGACGAGGCCGCCGGCGGTGGAGAGGGCACCTGCCATCATCGGGTCCGGATCCACATAGCGCCACTTCACCTCGCCCGTGTTCTTGTCCACCGCAACCACGTTGCCGTGGGCCTTGCCTTCGTCGACATCGACGGTGAGGGGGCCTCCGCCCAGGAACGGCTGCCCTTTGACGAAGGCGGAAATGCCCTTCTGGTAGTACTGGCAGGATTCCACGGACGGGATGAAGATGAGCCCGGTGTCGGGGTTCATCGCGGCGGTCCAGGCGCCGTTCAGGCCACCCAAGTTGCTGGGGCAAACGCGGTAGTCGGGCTCCTCCACAGGCTTGGCCAGCGGATTGACCACGGGACGGCCATTTTCGTCGATTTCCGCCCAGTTGAGTTCCTCGACGTACTGCGTGGCGGCCACGAACGAACCGTCAGTGCGGTCCAGGATGTAGTAGAAGCCGTTGCGGTTCGGCTGGACCACGGCCTTGATGGTCTCGTCGTCGCGCTCCACGTCGGTGAGGAAGAGGTGGGTGTTGCCGTCGTAGTCCCACACGTCGTGGGGCGTGAACTGAAAATGCCACAGGCGCTCGCCGGTGTTGGGGTTGATCGCCAGGATGCTGTTGGAAAAGAGGTTGTCGCCCTCGCGCAGGTCGCCGTTCCAGTCGGGGGCGGGGTTGCCGGTGGTCCAGTAAAGGGTGTCCGTCTCGACATCGTAGGCACCGCTGGTCCACGCCGGGGCGCCACCGGATTTCCAGGAGTCGCCAGCCCAGGACTCGATGCCGGGCTCGCCTTCCTCGGGCACGTTGTAGTGGCGCCAGCGCAGTTCGCCCGTTGCCACGTCATAGGCGTCGAAAAAGCCGCGCACGCCGTATTCGCCGCCGGCGATGCCGATGATGGCCATGTCCTTGACGATCATTGGCATGGATGTCGCGCTGAAGCCGTCGGCGTAGTTGACGATGGTGGTTTCCCAGTTGATCTCGCCGGTGAAACGGTTGAAGGAGAGGATCTTCGCGTCCAGCGTCGCCATCAGCACGCTGTCGCCAGCGATGGCGGCGCCGCGATTCACCGCGCCGCAACAAAGGCGCAGGTCCTCCGGGAGCTGGTGGTCGTAGCGCCAGTGCAGTTCCCCGGTCGCCGGATCAAGGGCAAAGAGACGGTTGTAGGAGGAGGTGACGTACATCACGCCGTCGTACACGGTGGGCGAGACCTCGAACTGGTTCGGCATGCCGGTGGGGAATGCCCACGCCACCTGCAGGTCCGAGACATTGCCCGTGTTGATGTCGTCGATGGGCGAGTGCCGATGTCCGGCGTAATCGCCGGCATAGAGCACCCATTTGCTCGGATCCGAAGCGCCGGCCTTGAGGTGCGCATCGGTGACCGGTCCGGTGCCCTCGCCGATGTCGCCATCGCTCAGCCAATGCGTGGGTGGCGGCTCGACGTCAGCTTCAACGCTGGTGAGGTCCTGCTCGGGTTCTGGGGTGTCAGGCGCCTCGGCCTGTCCGCAGCCGCCCAAGAACCCGCCGGCCACGAGGCCCACCGCCGCCCAGGCGGCCCGCAACGAATGACGCATGATTCCCCTCGGTGTTTCGCTTGCGCGCGAGGGCGCGAATATAGCGGATTGGATGGTGCCGGTGGCGATGGTGTTTGCGTTTCACTGGGCCTCGGGTTGAAACGCCTGAAGCACCTCTTGGCCGAGATCCGTCACGCGATAGCCAACTTCCAGGCTTTCCGTCAGACCCAGCGCCTTGAGGCGGCGGACGTTGGCCTTGAATGGTGCTGTCTCGAAGCCGAGCGCCAAGGCGAGGTCCGCGGCGCGGCGTTCTGGATTCTGGGCAATGAGGGCGAGCGTGGCTGCGGCCCAAGGCCGCTTTGCGCGACCGTCGGTGGCGCGAAGGCGCCGGGCAATCTCGTCGGCGGGCAAGTGCGTCGGTGCGGGGACCTGCTCCGGGGCGACGTATTCGAACGCGACACGATAGACCGGGGAGTCGCCGCCGCCGAGAGCCGCCAGCGTCTCGGTCCGGTCGGCGTGGCCCGCGAGCCTCGCATCCGCATCGGTGATGTCACTCGCGTCGACCACCTCGACGCTCGCGACGCGAATCGCACCTATTGGCGGCAGCTTGTAGAGGCCCCCCGGCTTCGCCTGCGGTCGCCTCCAGCGACGGAACGTTAGCGTCTGCTCGCCGCGGCGGATGCGTTCCTTGAACGGTTTGGTGAAGAGCATGGTGTTGCCTCGCGCAATGGCCTGCCGAGTTGCAGCCCGGTCGCTTGCCTGAGGTGGCGGCCGTCACTTGGCTGGCGCAGCCTCGCACCCGCCCGAATCCCCTAACGTCGCCGTCGCGGCATCGGCGGCTTCCTGCTGCGCGATGTCTGCCTGCACTTCCGAGAGCTTGCTCTCCGTGAGCGGATAGATCCACAGAAACGGCATGCCGACGAACTTGAAGATCGCCGGGATCACCGAGTAGGTGCAGGCGAGCATCAGCAGCGCGAAGTCCGAGTTGGTGGTGTCGCGCGGGTCGGCCAGGGCGTCGAAGTCCCAGAAAACCACGAGCCACAATCCAATGGCGGTGCCGAGTGCATAGGCGCCCTTGCGAACCATCGACCAGATCGCCATGTAGGCACCGGCCCGACGCTGCCCGGTCTGGGCGGTGTCGATGTCGATCACGTCGGCGCACATCGCGAGCGGCAAGGCCGAAAGCGCGCCGATGGCCGAACCCTTGAGGCACATGATAATGATGAAGAAGAAGAACTTGCCGGTCTCGATGTCCGCCAGATAGCCCATCACCGAAGCGTGGGCGCCACTCGGCAGCCAGCCGAGGTATTGGGGAATCTCGAAAGCGCCGTACCAGTGCATGGGCGTGACGGCGATGATCGGAATGAACGACGACCAGAACGCATACCAGCCTACGGCCCACATGGTTGCCTTGTGCTTGCCGATTCGACGCGAGAGGCGGAACCACAGGGGGATCGCCGCCATCTGGCAGACGAAGTACGGCGTCAGGTACACGGCGTAGAGTTCGCCTGCCACCAGAACGTGTTTGACGAAGAAGAACGACAGGCTGTTGGTCATCGCGGAGCCGATGGCGCCGAAGCCGAACACGATCACGAGAAAAACGTAAGGTCGGTTCTGCGCCGCGATGCGCAGCCCCTCCTTGAAGGGGATGCGCTTGGCGACTTCCACCTGCCGCCATTCCGGCACCGTCACCAGGCAATTCAGGTTGACGATGGGCATGAAGATGCACATCACGAGCACCAGCGCGAACACGGCTTCGGTGGGCTTGTCGTAGCCGAAGAACAGGATCAGGAGCGGAATGAACACGGACAGCAAGGAGCCGCCGGTGCCAACGAACTCCTTCCAGCTCATGATGAGCGTGCGTTCGTTGTAGTTGCTCGAGAGTTCCGCGCCCCAGGCGGTGAAGGGGATGTCCTTGATGGTGGAGCCGAGGTAGAAGAGCGTGAGCGTGCCGAACAGCCACAGATAGCCGTTCGAGAAGGTCCAGTTGAATAGGGAGACATCGCTGAACTCGAACGGCGGTATGAACAGGTACCACATGCCGAGGGCGAAGATGGGCGTACCGATCAATACCCACGGCTTGCGCCGGCCCCAGCGAGTCTTCCAGCGATCCGAGAGATAGCCGATGAGGGGGTCCGTCACCACATCCGAAATGCGGGACAGCGCAAGCAGCGTGCCGACCACCGCCAGCGACAGACCGAAGCCGTCCGAGTCGCCGTAGATGACGGGCAGGTAAACCGCGATCGGCAAGCCAGAAAGCGCCAACGGCGCGGCGGGCGCCGCATAGGACACGTAGTTCCACTTGGTGAGCGGGCGTCGATCCGACCCTGCCGCTGCCTCCGCCATGCGTATCTCCCCTCTTATGCACCCCGCCTCCACCGGCGAGGAAGGGGCGCGACCGCGCCTACCGCATCGGCACCCATTTAGCTCCCCCGGCTGAAGGCTCTCGCAAGCGGGGCGCATTATGTGCGACTTCGCCGGCCGTGTGTTCGCCGGCGGCGCAGCGCCAAGGCACACGAGAAGGTGGGAGCTTGCGCTGCACCTCCCGTCCCGGCGCGCCCTGACGGGCGCGTTGGCATTTCGCTTGCGCGAACCGCTGCGCTTCGACGCATTCCTCGGCGCATTCAAGACGGGTAGGGACAAGCCCCGCCCCTACGAGGCCCGTGCCGAATCCATGGGGTCATTCAAGACGGGCGGGGACGAGCCCCGCCCATACTGGGCACTTGCTTTCGCGGAACGGCAATCCGCTAGAGCGGCGAAAGCGCGCTACAGCACTCGTCGGAGCAAGCCGATGCTGCGTTTGTCCAGGCGGTCGATGGCGGGGACTTCGAAGCGGTTGCCGTCCACATCGAGCAGCAGCAGGCGATTGGGGCCGAGCCAGCGGGCGTTTTCGGCGGCGTTCTGCACCACGAAATCTCGCGAGCCACGGTCTGTCTGCACGTCCCAGTACGAGGTGCCGAACTCGTTGCGGGCGGAATCGATGGAGAGGATGGTGGCGGTGAGGTAGTGCGCGGCGAGGTCCGCTTCCACCACCTCGCGGGATTCGTCGTCGAGTTCCGCTAGGTCGTTCACCATGCAGATCTCCTCGTTCCTTGCGTCGAGAAAGGAGATGTAGCGGTCTGGGTCCGTCAGTGGCGCCGCACGCACGGGCCTTGCCACCAGAAAGGAAACGACGCCGTCCACCGTGAGCCGGGTCTGCCAGGGCGGCGCTCGAAACACGTGCAGACTGGACGGCTCCGCGTTGGCCGCCAGCGCCGCCGGATTGGCCTCGTCCTCGTTCGCTGCCGTCACGCCGCCTCCTGCTCGGCCACCTCGTCCGCAAGCACGCGGGAGGTCGCCCGCTGCGCCTCGACAAGCGAGTGGAAGATGCCTCGCTTGGCCATCAGCTCTCCATGGGTGCCCGTCTCGGCAATGCGGCCCTCATCTAGCACCACGAGCCGGTCGGCACTGCGCAGAGTGGAGAGACGGTGGGCGATGGCGAAGGTGGTGCGGCCCTTCACCAGCCGAGCGATGGCCTCTTGAATCTTCTTCTCCGTGGCGGTGTCCAGCGAAGAGGTCGCTTCGTCGAGAATGAGAATCTGCGGGTCGTGCAGGATGGCGCGAGCGATGGCGATGCGCTGCTTCTCGCCACCGGAGAGGCGGTTGCCCATCTCGCCGGCCAGGGTGTCGTAGCCGTCTGGGCGAGCGATGACGAACTCGTGGGCGTTGGCGGCGCGGGCCGCCCGCAGCACTTCCTCGAAGGATGCATCCGGGCGTCCGTAGCGGATGTTGTCAGCGATGCTGACGTTGAACAGCAGCGAGTCCTGCGCCACCAGCCCGATGCGGGAACGGAGTTCGCCCAAGGGCACTTCGCGGATGTCCCTGCCATCGAGCCGCAGGGTGCCGTGCTCGGCGTCGTAGAAGCGCGTGACGAGGTTGATCATCGTGCTCTTGCCGACGCCGGAACGGCCTACCAGACCGATCATCTCGCCGGGGGCCACGTCGAGGTCAATATCGCGGAGCACCATCTGCCCCGGGTCGTAGCCGAAGGACACGTTGTCGAAGGTGATGCGGCCGGAAGGCGGTGCACTTGCGTCAGCCGCGGTTGCGTCTTGGCGAGTCCTCGAATGGATGCCGGCGCGCTGTCGCGCGCCAGGGGCACGCCCTTCGGGCGCGTTGGCAGAATGCCTTCCCTCCGAGGCCCCAACATGCGACTCGGGTCGGCTGTCGATCACCTCGAAGATGCGCTCGGCGCCGGCGTAGGCGCGCACCATGAAGCTGTAGTAGTCGCTGAACCACTGCATCGGCTGGTAGAGCATCCACAGATACGCCACGAACGCCAGCAGCACGCCCAGTGTCAGCTCTTCCCGGACGACACTCGCGCCGCCGAAGTACCAAACGAAGAACGCGCCGAAGCTCATCACGAACTGCGTCACCATCATGAACTTCAGCCACGATCGTTCGGAGGTCACCGTGGCATCGCGCAAGGCGTGGTTGCGGCCATCGAAGCGGCGGCCTTCCCGCTCTTCCTGAGCGAATGCCTTGACGACACGGATGCCGCCGATGGACTCGTTCAGGTGCGAGGCGAGCCCCGCCATGCGAATCGACCACCGCCGCCAATGTACTTCCATCCGATTCCACACCAGCGCGGCGCCCACCACCAGCGGCGGCACCGGCACAAGCACCCAGAGCGCCAGTTGCCAATCCATCACGAACAGCATCGTCAGCACGCCCACCAGCATCACCGCGTTGGAAAGGATGAACGGCGCATCGAAGATGAGATGCAGCTCGACGAGCTCGGAATCGGTGTTGACGCGAGAGATGAGCGAACCCACCTTGCGCCTGTCGTAGAACCGAAGCGGCAGGAACTGCAGCGCCCGGAAGAGATCTGCCCGCAGTTGCTCGGAGACGCGGAAGCCAACGATGCCGTTCAGCCACCGGCGCAGGATATCGATGCCCCAAGCGAGCACGGCGATGCCGGCGAGAGCCCCAACGAAAACAAGCAGAAGGCCGGTGCTGCCATCGGCGGTGAGCACATCATCGACGATGCGCTTGGTGATGTAGGGCGGCGCAAGGCCGAGCAGCGACCCGCAAGCCGTGAGGCCCAAGAGCGCCAGCGCCGGCCAGCGATACGGCAGCACGAGGCGCAGGAGCCGCAGCAAGGTATCGCGCTTGCGGATGCAGGCGGGGCAGATGCCGCCGCGTTCCGGCAGCAGGCGCCTGCATCGGGTACAGCGGGCGTCGTCCACCTCGTGCGGCAGGTTGGGCTCCTTCTCGCTCTTGAGCCTCCGCACCGCTTCGGCGGCTTCGCCAAACGCAAATGCGAGCGACCTCGAGTGAACGATCTCAAGCGGCGGGCCATCTTGCGTGCCCAGACGCAACACGTCGGCGCCGACGCGATTGACGGTTTCGACTGTGGTGATGGCGTCGACGGGCAGGCGGCGGTCGTCCTCGGGCCGCTCGCCAACTCGGTACACCGCCTCGCGACTCAGCACCAGCCACTGCTGGCCAAAGCGTTCCGCGGCGGCCATGTCGCTGGCAAGGCAAGCCACCGACGCGAGCGATGCGCCGCTTAAGGCCTCGACCCGCTGCCGGATGTGCGCCGGCAAGGGCTGGTCGAAAGCCGCCATCAGTCCGCCACCGCGATGATCTCGGTCGTGGCCTGCTGCATCTGCACCAGTTCGTGGAACGTGCCTCGCTTTTCCATGAGTTCGGCGTGAGAGCCCTGTTCACTGATGCGGCCGTCTTCTATGACAACGATGCGACTCGCGCCGCGCAGCGTGGAGAGGCGATGAGCGATGGCAATGGTGGTGCGGCCCTGCATCAATCGTTCGAGGGCCACCTGAATGTGCCGCTCCGTCTCCACATCCACGGAAGCCGTGGCCTCGTCGAAGATGAGGATGCGCGGGTCCCGCAGGATGGCGCGGGCAATGGAAATCCGCTGCCGTTCGCCGCCGGAAAGCCCGGTGCCTTTCTCCCCCACCGGCGTCTCGTAGCCGTCCGGCTTTGCCATGATGAAGTTGTGGGCATTGGCGGCGCGGGCAGCGTCCATGATCTCGGCCAAGGTGGCGCCTGGCTTGCCGTAGCCGATGTTGTCCGCGATGGTGCCGGAGAACAGCAACGGTTCCTGCAGCACCATGCCGATGTGCGAGCGGAGGTGGCCCGGGTCCATCTCGCGC
>VXPR01000275.1:0-2829 GCA_009839405.1 Gammaproteobacteria bacterium | reverse complement strand
CGCGCGTCCACCCCGTCGAGCTCCACGCTGCCTTGGTCGGGGTCGTAGAAGCGTGCGATCAGGTTGACGATGGTGGTCTTGCCGACGCCGGAGCGCCCGACGATGCCGACCATTTCGCCGGGGCGTAGTTCCAGGTCCACGCCCTTGACCACGGGCTTGCTCTTGTCGTAGCCGAAGGTGACGTCGCTGAGATGCACGTGCCCCGCGATCGGGGGCCGCTTCACCACCGCACCTTCGATGGCACCTTCGGGCGGTGCGTCGATGATCTCGAAGATGCGCTCGGCGCTCGCGAACGCACGGGACATGTGGTCGTTCATCTCGCCGAGCCATTGAATCGGGCCGAGGAACATCCACATGTAGGAATAGAAGGCCACCAGCGTGCCGAGGGTTATGGCGCCATCGAGCACCTGCTGCCCACCGACGCCCCATACCAGCATCATGCCAAGCGCCGTGATGAGCGCCATCGTGGCGAAGAAGATGCCCTGATGCAGCTTCACGTGGATGCCGGCGGCGCGTATGCCGCCGTTGGCGACGTTGAAGGAACCGATTTCCCGCGCTTCCTGCGCGAACGCCTTCACGACGCGAATGCCCGTGAGCGTCTCGACCGTGCGATCCGTCAGACGCCCCCAAGACTGCATCAGGCGCGTGAACAGCATGCGCAGCCGCGACCAATAGAACGCGCCCCAGAGCAGGATCAAGGGAACCGGAAGGAGGACGTAGAGGCTGAGGTGCAGGCTCATGCCGACCATCAGCGCAAGGATGCCGACCAGCGTCAGCAGATTGGTGACGAGATAGGGCACCCCATCGATCAGAAACCCTTGCAGCATCTGCACATCGCGGGTTGCCCGAGCAATCAGCGAGCCCACCGGATGCTTGTCGTAGAAGGGCAGCGATAGCATCTCCAGCCGGTGGTAGAGCTCGGCACGGATGTCGGCGGTGACTCGTGCGCCGAGCCAGGTGGCGTTCCAGCCATGAACCCACTCGCCGGCCCAAGAAGCCACCCGGATGCCGACCAGCCCCGCCACCAGCAGCGCAAGCAATCCGAGGCGCTCCTCCATAGGCGGGGCCCCATCGGCTGGCACGAGCACATCATCGACGATCATCGCGGTCACAAGCGGCGGCGCGAGCGCAGCCGCAGTCACGAACAGCGACGCAACTGCCACGGCCACCGTCCGCAGCCTATACGGCCACAACCGCACCGCCAGCCGCGCCAGCGTCGCAGCCTTGTGAATGCAGGCAGGACAAATGCCGTCCTTTTCCGGCAGCAGGCGACGGCAAGTGGAGCAACGATTCCGCTGGACGTGCCCGTTGATGTGGAACGCCTTGCCTTCCCGCAACTGCTCGATGCCGCGCACCACCTCGGAGAACTTCGCCGCCTCCGATTGCGAGTAGCGGATGCGGATGGGCGCCTCGCCGGCACGCTCGAGCACCATCGCCCCGCCGCCAACGCTCGATTCGCTGCGACAGCCGATGAGTTCTGCAATCGGCACCCGCTGCACCGTTCCATGCGCACCGCCAACGAACACCCGCACGTCCGTTTGGTCCACCACGACCCACTGCTCGCCAAACGAGCCGTTGCCGGCGACGTCCGCACGGGCCCGGATCAGCACGTCCTCCGCCACGACGTCGTCAGCACCCGGAAAGCCAGGTGCGGGATCAAGCAGAACAGCGTTCATGTAGCCGCAAGTCCAGCCTACGCCTGGGTGATCGCAGGCACCCCTTCGGTGGCGGCCGCGTCGATCAGTCGGCGGTCGAGGCTCGCGAGAGCGCAGCCGTCACGAATCGCGAGCGCAAGGTAGCTCGCGTCGTATGCTGTTAGACCGTGGTCTCGGGCCAGGGCCATGACATGCCGGTCGTCGACCTCGCCAGAAGAGCGAATGGGGAGCTGGCGCAACCGATCCATCGACACGTCGGCATGGCGTTTGTTGATGCGCCCCCGACGTTCGGCCGAGAGGAGGAGATTACGCAACTCGTGCCAGAACAAATCTGGAACTTGCGCCGTGTCGTGGCCAAGCCGGTCCAGCGCCAGGTCGGCAAGCGCGGCCTCCTCGTCGGGCAGCACCCAGGCGGCAGCGATCGAAGCGTCGGGGACGAACGCCATCAGCGGGCATGTCCTTCGTGACGCCATGCCAGAAGTTCCGACGTCGTCACCGCGCGCTGCTTCGACCGCTCCCGGCGCAGCGTTTCGCAAAGGGATGCGTGCTCGGGGCTGCCGAACCGCGTGACATGGGCGATTGGCGTTGCGCCGCGGCAAAGCACCATGTCCTCGCCGGCCTCCACTTGCGCGAGCAGCGCCGAGAGGTGTGTCTTGGCCTCACCGATCTTCACATAGCGTGTCATATCTTTGGCCTCGTCGTTCACGCCTCAATCCGAATTCGGTGGCTTGGCAGAACCACCAGCGAAGTTCTTCGGCGCACGCCAACGCATCCAATCTGCACGCCGGCTTGTGGGTTGCATTGAGGGAAAGACTAGATTAGGGGCACAACTTGGTCAAGTGCTTGGTTCGATTTGCGGGAGCGTCTCTTGGCCGCTCGGACCCCTTTGCAGCAAGCCGTTTGAAACCGGCGTGCTGCGCGGGCGGTATGATGGCGTTGCGATGCATCGACTTGTGCTCACTGCGCTGTGCTTTGTTGTGGCCCTGCTGCTAGCCGAGGCGGTCAGCGCAAACGAACCCATAGGCCAGCAGTTCGCTCAGCGAATTGCCGACGCGCCCGCAAGGGCGCGCCCGCAGGGCCATAGGGCGAACATTGGAGTCGTGATGGATGGGGACCGGCCGGCTGCGCCCTTGACCATAGGATATTTATTAAAAAAAAAAACCCGGCCCCTCGA
>VXPR01000599.1:4245-12342 GCA_009839405.1 Gammaproteobacteria bacterium | reverse complement strand
CCCCCCCTCCCGCCACAACCCCCCCCCCCCGCCCCCCCCGTCCCCCCCCACCACCCCCCCGCCCCGCCAGGGGGGGGGGCGGGGGCCGGGGGCGCGGCCGGGCCCCCCCCCCCCGAGCGGGTTGGGGGCGGCGCAGGAGGCCGTGTGCTGTTGCTACACTCGCGCACCTTCCCAATCGGCGAGGGTCCCCATGACCAAGACCAAGATTGCCTTTCGGTTCCTGCCAGCGGTGCTTGCCGTGGGTGGGGCTGGCGGAGCTATGGGCGAGGAGGACCCGCATCTTTGGCTCGAGGATGTCACCGGCGAGGCGGCGCTGTCGTGGGTGAAGGAGCGCAGTCAGAAAACGGTGGAGGCGTATGCCAAGGACCCGTTCTTCAGCACCAGCCGAGATCGCTTCAAGGCCATCCTGGACTCCGACGAGCGCATTCCCTACGTCAGCCGGATTGGCGATGCCTACTACAACTTCTGGCGTGATGCCGAGCATCCGCGCGGGTTGTGGCGGCGGACGACGATGGCCGAATACCGCACCGAATCGCCCAAGTGGGAGACGGTTTTGGATGTGGATGCGCTGGCCGAGGAGGAGGGCGAGAACTGGGTGTATCAGTATTCGCTCTGTCGCGAGACCGATTACCGTCGCTGTCTCGTTTCCCTTTCGAGGGGCGGCGCAGATGCCAACGTCGTGCGCGAGTTCGACATGGTGGACAAGGCATTTGTGCAGGACGGGTTCTCCCTGCCGGAGGCCAAGAGCGTCGTCGCGTGGGCCGGTGACGATCGCCTGCTGGTGGCCACGGACTTCGGCCCGGGCAGCCTGACCGAGTCCGGCTACGCCCGAATCATCAAGGAGTGGCAGCGCGGCACGCCGCTTGCCGATGCAAAGCTGGTGTTCGAGGCTAGGGTCGAGGATGTGGGAGTCGGCGTCAGCGTTGATCTTGGCAACGAGTACCGCCACGAGCTCGTCACCCGCGCCATGGACTTCTGGAACTCCGAGCGCTACCTGCGTCGGGACGGCGAACTGATCCGCATCGATGCACCGACGAGCGCCAACGTCTCGGTGTTCCGGGACCGCATCTACATCCGCCTGACCGAAGACTGGGAAGCCGGCGGCGCGAACCATCCGGCCGGTGCATTGCTCACCGGGTCGCTCGAAGCCTTCCTCGCCGGTGAACGCGAGTTGGAAACGCTGTTTTCGCCGACTGCCACGACCTCTCTGGAGGGCTACACCCTCACCCGCAACCACGTCGTTCTCAACATCCTCGACGACGTCCGCAATCGCATTGAAGTCTTGACGCCGACTGAGGACGGTTGGCAGCGCGAACCCATGTCTGGCGTCGGCGCCTTCGAGAGCCTGGGCGTCGGTGCGGTGGACCGCGACCAGGGCGACGAGTTCTTCCTCTACGTCGACGGCTATCTGGCACCGCCAAGCTTCGCCTACGGCACCATCGGCAGCCCTCCGGAGACCCTCAAGGCCGCGCCAGCGTTCTTCGACGCGACGGGTCTCAAGGTGAGCCAACACTTCGCCGAGTCGGCGGACGGCACCCGCATTCCCTACTTCCAGGTTGGGCAGGAGGACAACGAGCCAGGGCCCACCCTGCTCTACGGCTACGGCGGCTTCGAGATCTCCATGACCCCCGGCTACTCGCCGCTCTCCGGCACCGGCTGGCTCGAACGCGGCGGCACCTTCGTGATGGCCAACATTCGCGGCGGTGGCGAGTACGGGCCCGACTGGCACCGCTCGGCGCTGCGCGAGAACCGCCCCCGCGCGTACGAGGACTTCATTGCCGTCGCCGAAGATCTCATACGCCGCAAGGTCACCACTGCCCGAGAACTCGGCGTGATGGGTGGCAGCAACGGCGGCCTGCTCACCGGCAACATGCTCACCATGCGGCCGGACCTGTTCGGCGCCATCGTCTCGCAGGTGCCGCTGCTCGACATGCAGCGCTATCACCTGCTGCTGGCGGGGGCGAGCTGGATGGCGGAATACGGCGATCCAGACGTGCCCGAAGACTGGGCCTTCATGCAGCACTTCTCGCCCTATCACAATGTCCAGGAGGATGCCGACTACCCACCGGTGCTGATGACGACATCCACCCGCGACGACCGCGTGCATCCAGGCCATGCCCGCAAGATGACGGCGAAGATGGCGGCGCTTGGGCATGACGTGACCTACTACGAGAACACCGAAGGCGGCCATGCCGGCGCCGCCGACAACACCCAGCAGGCATTCATGTCGGCGCTCGCCTATGCATTCCTGTGGCGTCATTTGGGCCCGCAAGATCTGGGGGACGAGGGCTCTTGACCCGGCTTTCCGAAGGGCCAACGGCACTCCGGAGGGAGGGCGTCTCGCCCTCCTTCGCGCCGCAAAGGCGCGCGTCTTTGGCGTCATGAATGGTCCGGGATAGGCACGTGAGTCGGCCCGTCAGCTCCGCTCGCCTGCGGCGACTAGGTCTCAGGGGCCAGGGCCTCGCCAGCAAGCGCCCCTTGGGCACCGGTCTCTCAGGCGTCCAGAAGGCACTCGACCAAATCGGCTATGTCCAGATCGACACCATCTCCGTGGTGGCGCGCGCGCACCATCACGTGCTGTGGAATCGGGTGGCGCGTTATGAGGAGGACATGCTGAACCGCCTGGTCAAGCGGCGCCGAGCGTTCGAGTACTGGGTACATGCCGCTGCCTACCTGCCGATGCGCGACTTTCGGTTTGCATTGCCCATGATGCGGGCGATTGCCGACGGCGAGATGTGGGTGCGTCGTACCGACGGCAAGCTGCGTGAACGGGTGCTGCACAGAATCCGCGACGAAGGCCCCCTGTTTGTCCGCGACTTCGAGGACCCTCGCGCCAGTCGCACGGGCTGGTGGGATTGGAAGCCGGCCAAGCGAGCGCTCGAGGAGCTCTTCATGGAAGGGCTGCTCACCAGCATAGAGCGGCAGGGGTTCCAGAAACGCTACGAACTCACCGAGCGCTTTCTGCCGCCGGATGTGGACACCCGCCAGCCTTCGCCCGAGGAATACGCCGACCACGCCATCGATCTGGCGCTGCGCGCGCACGGCTTCGCCACCGCGCGGACGATGGCCTATCCCTGCCGCGATGCTCGCCTGCGCAAGGCGGTGCGGGAGCGGGCTGCGGAACGCGCAGCCGAGGGGAATCTGGAGAAGCGACCGGGGCCCGGGCGGGATGCCCTGTTCGCGCTTCCCGGTACCTTCGACCGAGCCCTCCCGGCGCCGCCGCCCCGGGTGCGCCTGCTGTCACCGTTCGACAACAGCGTGATCCAGCGCCAGCGCTGCGCCGACACGTTCGACTTCGATTACACGATCGAGTGCTACGTACCCGAGGCCAAGCGCCAATACGGCTACTTTGTGCTGCCGGTGGTGTTTGGCGATCAGTTCGTGGCCCGGCTCGACGCCAAGGCGCACAGGCGCGAGGGGCGCTTCGAGATCAAGGCGCTGTTCATGCAGGAGACCGTGGAGGCAGAGGTGTCGGACGGTTTTGCGCCGGCGCTGGCCGCCGAGGTGCAGGACTACGCCCGCTTCACCGGCTGCCAAGAACTGACTATCGGCAAGGTGACGCCAAAGCGCTGGCGGGACCCCATCGCAAAGGCCCTCGCCACGGTCCAATGATGAACGACGACCTGAAGAGCGGATACCTTGGCGGGAGGGCACCTTGTCCTCTCACGCGCCGCAAGGCGCGCATGGAGTGAGGTCGTGCTAGACACTGTGCAATTCGGCATCGAGCGCGTGCTGCGCGTGATGGGCGAGGGCCGCACGGGCCCGTCCCGGCTCGACGAGCTGTTCCTGCTGCTGCGCACGGCAGAGCCGAGACAGCGCGAGTCGGTGGAGGATCGCATCTGGACCGAATGGTGCGCCCACGGCGAAGAGGAGGCAGTGCGTGTCATGCAGGCGGCCACCGAGGCGCTAGAGGAACAGAAGGGCTCCGACGCCTCGCGCCTGATGAACGAGATGGTGGATCGCTGGCCGGATTGGTCGGAGGCGTGGAACAAGCGAGCGACCTTGCGCTTCGCCGCCGACCAACACGCCGGCAGCCTCGCCGACATCGCTCGCACCCTCGCCCTGGAGCCACGCCACTTCGGCGCCCTGGGCGGCTTCGGCCAGATCTGCCTGCACGCCGGCGACTACGAATCCGCCTTGGTGGCCTTCGAAGCGGCCTTGCGAATCAACCCCAACCTCGGCTCGCTCCGCCAAGCCGCCGAAGCTATCCGCGACACGGCCCCGATCACGCTGCAGTGACGGCGCGCCCTGACGGGCGCGTTGGCAGTTCGCTTGCGCGAACTGCTGCGCTTCGACGAGTTTCTCGTGTCGAATTCAGCACGGGCGGGGACTAGCCCCGCCCCTACGCGTCCCGAAGCGTTGGTGGCTTGAGGATTTTTGATTCGAAGCGAGGGCCCTTGGGGCGAGGGCGTCCTGCCCTCGCACGCGCCGACAGGCGCGCAGACTGGCAGGAAATGCGTGGCGCAGACGCGCCTATCGGCGCGTTGCGAGGGCACGATGCCCTCGCCCCCAAGTGCCCGTGCATACGCGGCGGTGTCGGTCGCGCCGAATCCTCGGTGCGTTTCAGCGCATTCCTTGTAGGGGACGGGGTTGTCCCGTCCCGGCGCGCCCTGGCGGGACGCGTCGGCAGTTTGGTTTCCTGGTGGCTAGTCCCCGCCCCGGATGGAGTCGACGTTGAGCAGCGGAATCGCCTCGCCACCCGTGAAGGTCGGCAGGCGACCGTCCCATTTCTCGGCGATGCGCAGTTCAATCAGGCTTGGATTGTCGCGCAGTGCCTCCGCTTCGCGGCGGATCGCCTCGGCGCGGGCGATGGACTCCTGCTCGATCTGGTACGCCTCGGCATCGGCGGCGAGCTTGCGTTCCTCGGCGGCGGCCTCGGCTTGCGTCACGCGGCGCACCTTCTCGTTCTCGGCCTTGAGCGCTTCCTGTTCCGCCTTCACCTTCTCTTCGATGGCGCGGTTGAACTCGGCGGAGAACTCGAAGTCGGTAATGGCCACGTTGTCGAGGTTGAGGGCGCCCACGGCGTCCTTTTGCTGCAAGGTGTCGTCGATGAAGGTCTCGAGCGCCTCCTGGATCTTCGCCTTCACTTCCGCCCGCCGCGTGACCAGTTCCTCCGCCGTGTACTGCGCGGTGATGGCCTTGACGGACTCTTGAATGGCGGGACGAATGAGGGCGTCTTCCACGACGCTGCGGCGACCGATCCTTTGGTAGGTGGTGGGCACCACCGAGGCGATGAGCGAGTACTGCACCGCTACCCGCGTGCTCACCACCTGCAAGTCACGGGACGCAGCGGTGGCTTCGTCGTCCGCCTTCTTGAGGCGAATGTCCACCTCCTCGACGCTATCGACGAAGGGCATCTTGAAGCTGAAGCCTTCGGGCAAGGGCACCGGATTCACCGCACCGAGGGTGCGCACGACGCCGACGTGGCCGCTGTTGACGGTGACGAAGGCCGAGAAGAACAGATACACGGCGATCGCAGCGACGACCCCGAGGATGATCTTGGTCTGCATGGAAGGCTCCCGATTGGTGAGGGGCGCCGCGCACGGGTCGCAGGCGGCATCCCGCTAACTACATGGTGCCGGCGAGGGCGGATTTCAATTCGGATTCAAGTGCACCTTGATGGACTTGGTGGATTTGTCGAGCGCCGTGGCGAAGGCGTCGTTGACCTGATCGAGGCCGTAGCGATGCGTCACCAGCGTCCGGGCGGCCTCGGCGTAGTCCGCCATCACGTCGAGCGCCACCTGATAGTCGGCGCGGCCTTCGCTGGCGGCGTAGGTCATCGAGCCGACGATCTCGATCTCGCGCAGCGCGAGGTGCAGCGCGTTGATGGTCACTTCCGGCTCGGTGAATACTCCAAGCACTACCAGCCGGCCCTTGGGCCGCAACACAAGCTGGGCGGTGCGCAAGGTGTCGCCGCGGCCGCCCACGGTTTCCACCGACACATCGACGGCCTGCTCGTGCGCCAGCTCCTTCATCCGCTCGCTGCCGGCTTCGTCGTCGCCCACAACCTCGTCCGCACCTAGCCTCAGCGCCGCCGCTTGCTGGTGTGGATGCCGTGCGAGGACGATGACGCGGGCGCCGTTGGCGCGCGCCGCGAGGATTGCCGTGAGGCCAATTGTGCCGGCTCCGACGATGAACACCGTCTCGTGGCCGCGCAGGTCCGCCTTGTGGAATCCGTGTACCGAGCAGGCCAGGGGTTCCGCCAGCGCGCCAAGTTCGGCATCGACGCCGGATGGTGCCCGGTACGCCGTGTTGGCCGGAATGGTGGCCAGTTCGCTCATGCCTCCATCCACCCGTTCGCCCACGAGGCCCCGGTCGTTGCAGACGTGGTAGTCGCCGGAAACGCAGAACATGCACATGCCGCAACGCAGGAGCGGTTCGACGCCCACGAGGTCGCCTTCCTTGACGTGCCTCACGCCACCGCCAACCGCGGTGACGGTGCCGGCCAGTTCGTGCCCCGGCGTGACGCCGGCGCGGGGAGAGAACTGGCCGCGATAGAAGTGCAGGTCCGAGCCGCAGATGCCGACGCTGCCGATGGCGACCTGCACCTCCCCTTGGCCGGGCGCGCTCGCTTGAGCCTCCTGCACCGCCAAGGTTCCGGCTTCCGTCCATCGAGCTGACTTGACCATATTGCCTCTCCTTGTCGTCGGGCGAGGCTTGTCCTCGCCCGTATTGGCACCGGCCGGCGTCGGCCCGGGGACGGGCTGACCACAAGGGTTGCCCTTACGAAAACCGGGCCGGGTCGCCGATCACGCCATCGCCGCGCAGTTCGGCCAACTCACTCGCGCCGAGCCCGAGGTCTGCGCCGAGCACCTCGTCGGTGTGTTCGCCGAGACGCGGCGGCCGCTCCATCGCCACGCTCGATTCGGACATGCGCGGGGCGAACCCCAGCATGGGCACTCGACCATGCACCGGCAGGTCCATCTCGTGCACGAAGCCGCGTTCAGTCAGGTGCCGGTCGTGATGCAGTTCCGCGGTGTCGAGACAGGCGGAGCACGGCACCCCGGCGGCGGCGATCGCCTCCATCGCCTCGTACTTCGTGCGCTCGCTGCACCAAGAGCGGATCTCTTCGTAAAGGGCATCGCCGTTGGCCATGCGGTCCCGCATGTTGTCGAAGCGGGGGTCGATCAGAAGATCCCCGCGATCCATCGCCGCACACAGGCCGTCCCAGTGATCCTGGTTCACGGGCATCAGGTAGATGTAGTCGTTTGGCCCGAAGGGCTTGCAGGGGTAGATGTTCACCGGCGGCAAGCCACCGGCGTTGCCGGAACGCGGCGTCGCCTTGGTTCCCCAGGCGGAGCCGATGTAGGCGCGGGTGCGCACGTAGTAGGCCATCGCCTCCTGCATCGACAGCTCAATCTCCTGGCCTTCGCCGGTGCGCTGCCTCTGCACATAGGCCGCCAAAATCGACATCGCCGCCTGCACGCCGGTGCCGGAATCGCCGGTGGTGGGGCCCGGCATCATGGGCGGGCCGTCGGCCTCGCCGGTGATGGAGAAAGCGCCGGCGGCGGCCTGCGCCACCATGTCCATGCAGCGAAAGCCGGAGTAGGGACCGGTGGTGCCGAAGCCCTTGATGCGCGCATAGATGATGCCGGGGTGGATGGCCTTGAGCACGTCGTAGCCGATGTCGAGCCGCTCGACGACGCCAGGGCCATAGTTCTCCACGAACACGTCGAACTTCGGCACCAGCTTCAGGAAGAGGTCGCGCCCGGCTTCGCTGCGAAGGTTGAGCGCGAGGCTGCGCTTGTTCGCGTTCCAGGCGCAGAAATAGGCGGAGTAGTCCTTGTTGGCCGAGCGCCCGACGCCGCGGCCCGGGTCGCCGTATTCCGGTGCCTCGACCTTCACCACATCCGCGCCGAACCACGCCAGCGCCTGGGTACACGAGGTGCCAGCCTCGTATTGCGTCATGTCGAGTACTCGGAGTCCGTCGAGCGCGGCCATATGCATCTCCAGAGCGTGCGGCAATGGCATGAGTGTACGGGAAAGCGGCACGCAGCGACGCGCCGTCGGAGTGAACGCCGGCGCGTCGCTTGCCAAGTCCATCAATGCGTCAAGACGGGCCTCGTAGGGGACGGCTTGTCCCGTCCCGACGCGCCC
>VXPR01000599.1:0-4235 GCA_009839405.1 Gammaproteobacteria bacterium | reverse complement strand
GGCAGTTCGCTTGCGCGAACTGCTGTGCTTCGACGGATACATCGGCGCATCGTCGACCCATTCAAGACGGGCGGGCCGCCCCTACGGGCACTAGCCGAACAGCGCGGTGGGCGTGGTCGGATTTGCCCGTTCGACGGGACGCTGGTAGTTTGGCCGGGCGGCGGTTTCGCTTCGGGCGACAAGGAGGGGAGAGTTCGATGGCAGAGGCGGTGATGGAAATGTCGGCGGTCACTGCGACGCCGGCGAGTGTGGCGCTTGGGGCGCGAGTGGACGGGATTGACCTCGCAGACGACAGTGGCGAGGCAATGGAGCACCTGCGCTCGCTCATGCGCGAGCACCACCTGCTGGTATTGCCGGAGCAGGAGCTTTCGGCGCGGCAACTCGAGGCCTTCGGTCGGCGCTGGGGCGAGCTTTTGACGCACCCTGCAACCAAGCATCGCGACACGCCCTATGTGCAATGGATCGGGAGTCCAGGCCGGCACCTGAAGTTCTCTCCTGGCGTGCATCCTGCCGGTGGCGGCTGGCATTCGGACATGACGTGGCACTCGACGCCGCCCATCATCTCCGGGCTCCACGCGCGGGAACTGCCGTCTTCTGGGGGCGACACGCTGTTTGCCAACCAGCACAAGGCGTGGGACACGTTGGCCGAGGACCTGCGCGAGCGCGTGTCGAACATGACCGCGTTCCACACCGGCAAGGTGTTCGGGCCCGATGTCGAGGACTCCGTGCACCCGGTGGTGCGCACCCACGACGAGACGGGCCGCAAGGCGCTCTACGTGAATCCCAACTTCACGAAACACCTCGTCGGGGTGGATGAGGGCGAGAGCCAGGACCTGCTGTTCCGCCTGTTCTCGCACTGCACCCGCCCGGAGTTCACCTACCGGCACCAGTGGCAGCTAGGCGACCTCGTGCTCTGGGACAACCGCTCGGTGATGCATTACGCGGTCGCCGACTACGACGAGCGTCGCGTGATGCACCGCATCGTCGTGAAGGGTGGAACGCCGCACTAGGAGCCTTCGGAGGGAGGGCCAGACGCCCTCCCTCCAACGGTCGCGCAGGCAGCCAGTCGACACGGTCGCCGTTTCACCCTCGACCCTTCCTCAGGCCGGCGAATAGCTCCTGCGCACCAGCCACCAAGCCAAGGCCGCGGCGATGATGTGAACCGGCCAAAGCCCAAGCGCGGCCGGCACGAAGCCGCCGGCGATCGCGTTCTTGAGCAGCACGCGCGCCAGGTAATAGCCGATGAAGAGCACCACTCCAGGCAGTACGGGTGCGAAACGACCGCTGCGCGGCCGCACTCGCGCAACTCCAAGCGCGGCCAGCGCCGTGAGCAGCGTGAGGATGGGCAGGGCGATGCGCCAATGCAGTTCGGCTCCGCCGCGAGCCGCCGTGACCTCAAGCGCATGGGTCGGCAAGGCGCGCTCGTCCACGGTGGGCCGCACGAACTCCTCTGGCTCGACGCGCTGGTCCATGCGGGAAAAGCGCATGGAGGTGTAGGCATGGCCGCCGGGTTCGCCCTCGTGCCTCGCGCCGTCGTAAAGCACCAGCACGCGCTCGCCCGTGTTCGGGTCGCGGCGAATCGCCCCGTTCTTCGCCCACACGGTGACGTGCTTGGCGCCCTCTCGCTCGCTCATAAAAACATCCCGGAGGATGCCGGCGTCTGCGTCCACTTCCGCCGCATAGGTGACGCGCTTGCCGCCGGAGAAGGAGTGAAAAACGCCAGCCTTGATGGCATCGAACTCCACCGCCGAAAGCTGATCTAGCGACACTTCCGCATAGGCGGCGCGGGCCGCCGGCGTCACCGCCAGTGACAGCCACCCAACAAGAGCGACGACCGGCGCGGTTGCCGCCAGCACCCACAGCACCAGCCGCGCCGGGTTCACGCCGCCGCCGGTGAGCACCACGAACTCGCGTTCCGCATGCAGGCGCCCAAATGTGAGCAGCAGCGCAAGGGTCAGCGCGAACGGCGCCGTCAACTGCACGAACTCCGGCACCCGCAGCCCCAGCAGCAGCCATACCGCATCGGCGGTAAAGCGGCCTGTCGCAGCTTGCTGCAGGAAGCCGATGAGTCGTCCGCCCAGGCCAACAACCAAGAGCAGCGCAAACACCATGGCAAACACGGCCAGCAGTTCCTTGGCGATGTAGCGGAACGCGATGGACATAGGGGCCCTCCGTGAACCCGTGCATCTTGCCCGAAGCGGGATCGTGGCGACTCCATGGGGCTCGGCGTTACGTCGGCATCTGGTGCGCGTGCGTACAATGCGCCGCAATCTCATCACTTGCGAGGCCCTACCCCCATGAGATTTGCGAGCAAGACCGGCAAGGCTGAAACCACTGCCGCCACCTGCCTTGTGCTGCCGCGCCACCGGGCGTCGGCTGTGGCGGAGGCTTTGGGAGTTGCCGAGGGGGTGGAGCTCGCGCTGGCGGCGACACCGGCCAGGGAGGGGGCCCTTGTCACCATTCCGTTGCCGGGCAAGGTCAAGCGGATGGTTGCGGTGGGAAGCGACGTCGCCAAGGTCAAGGCGGAGCGCTTCCGCAGGGACATGACGACGGTCGCCAAAGCGCTCGCGACGATGGACGTCGCCGATGCCACCATTTGCGTGGACGATTTCGAAGTCCCGGACCACGACACCGACTGGAAAGTGCGCACGGCCCTCGCCGCCGTGTCGGATGCCTGCTATCGCTTCAACGAGTACAAGTCCAAGCCCCCCAAAGCCGCGAGATTGCGTCGCGTTTCGGCATTGGTGGCCCGCGCCGACAGGGCCGCCGCCGCAAGGGCCGTGCAGCATGCGCAAGCGCTCGATTCCGGCCTCGCCTTCGCGCGGGACCTTGGCAATCACCCGCCGAACATCTGCGATCCCACCTTCGTTGCCGAGGCGGCTTCGGGTCTCGCCGGCGAAGGCGTCAGCGTCGAGGTGAAGGACGAGGACGAGATGCGCGAACTCGGCATGGGCGCGTTTCTGTCGGTCTCTCAAGGCAGTGAAACCCCGGCCAAGATGGTCATCGTGCGCTACGACGGTGCCGAAGCCGATGCGGCGCCGTTCGTGCTCGTCGGCAAGGGCATCACCTTCGACACGGGCGGGATCAACCTCAAGTCCGCCGCCGGCATGGGTCAGATGAAGCTCGACATGTGCGGCGCGGCTTGCGTGCTTGGCGTCGCCCGCGCCGCAATCGAGGCCGGGCTTCCCATCAACCTCATCGCCATCGCCGCGGCGGCGGAGAACATGCCGAGCGGGCGCGCGACTCGTCCGAGCGACATCGTCACCACCATGTCCGGGCAGACGGTGGAGATTATGAATACCGACGCAGAAGGCCGCCTTGTGCTCTGCGATGCCCTCACCTATGCGGAACGCTTCAGGCCAGCCGCCGTGGTGGATGTCGCCACCCTGACGGGCGCGCAGATCACGGCCCTCGGCACGGTTGCCGCAGCCATGTATGCCAACAACGACGACCTCGCCCAAGCGCTTGAACAAGCCGCGACCTACGCCCACGACCGCATGTGGCGAATGCCGCTATGGAGCGACTACGCGGAGGACTTGCGCACGCCGTTTGCGGATGTGAAGAACGTGGGCGGACGTGCCGGCTCGATTACCGCCGCATGCTTCCTCGCCCGCTTCGCCAAGGCCTATCCGTGGGCGCACCTCGACGTTGCCGGCCCCGCCATGCGCGGCGGCGCGGCTTGGGGCGCAACCGGTCGCCCCGTGTCGGCATTGTTCCAATACCTCATCGACCAAGCCGTATGAGCACGCGCATCGACTTCTACCTGCTGCAAGACGTCGATGCGCTGGCCCGGCGCCGCTTCTGCTGCCGCTTGGCACACCGGGCGGTGAGCGGCGGCAACCGTGTCCATGTCCGCGCCGATGACGAAGACGCGGAGGACCTCGACGCCCTGATGTGGGCTTACCCCCACGAACAGTTCCTGCCCCACGCCCGCATGCGCGAGGGCGAGGCGCAGCCGGAGCCGGTGTTGATTTTCAGTCCGGAACAAGCCGCCAGCGGCGACGTGCTCATCAACCTGGGTCAGGACGTCCCAGATTGCATTCCCCGGTTCGAGCGCGTCGCCGAAATCGTCCTCGGCAGCGAACGCGCCGCCGGCCGAGACCGCTACCGCACCTACCGCGAAAGCGGCTACACCCTCTTCCACCACGAGGTGGACGACTGGGACTAGGGCGACGACCTAGTCCCGGGGGGGGGGGGGGGGGGGGGGGGGGGGGGGGGGGGGGGGGGGGGGGGGG
>VXPR01000302.1 GCA_009839405.1 Gammaproteobacteria bacterium | reverse complement strand
CTCGACTCCGGCGCGAGCGTCGTTTTCCACGGCGCAAGCTCCTCGCGGACTATTCTTGACGCACCCGCCCCGCGTTCCGCAACGCTTGGCGTTCGGCCCGCCGCTCGTCACCCTTGCGCTGGAGCTCCGCCAGGTTTTCCGGGGAAACCTGCATGTAGTGGTCCCGCCACTCGTCGCTGCCCCACTGCCAAGGCAAGGGAACTGTGGTTCGGGGTGCTTGGGCGGAATCGAACAGTGCAAGGGCGGCATCGACGATGCCCGCTTGCATCGTCACATCGCCCGGCTTGCCGCAGGGGTTGCCGAGGGGGAAGTCCACGAAAGCGAAGCGGGCGACGCCGCAGTGTTCGACGATGTCGAGGGCGGAGCCGAGAACCACGGTGGGGATACCGTTCGCTTCAAGATGCCGCGCGACCAGACTCACGGTCTGGTGGCACACGGGTCAGAGCGGTACCAGCAGAGCGATGTCGGCGGCGTCTTCGCGACAGCGCCTGAGGACTTCCGGGGCATCCACCTCGCACGTGCGGCGCTTGCTGTAGTCCGTCGGGACGCAGTGGAAGCGCTCGGCCAAGTCCCCCACCCGCGCATCCTCGCGGGCGGCCAATAGCGGGGCCACCGGAAAGTAGCTGCCGCGATCCTCCATGTGGGTCGCGTCCTTGTCCCAGGAGAGGTCATTCGCATAGAGGCGTTCGGGTGGGGGCACGAGCGGTGCGGAGGCTACGTATCGCGGGTCCGATGCCTCCCGGTCATACAGCGCCGCCGTCGTGATCAGAACCAGCTTCGACTCCGCCAAGGGCTTCGGCATGGCAGAAAACGGCGCGTCGTCGAACTGCGCCCAGGTGTAGGCGCGCGTGAAACCCTGCGCCTCGTAGTAGAGGCGCGAACGCTCCATGTAGGGGACGGGCTGGTGGTTCACGCCGTCGAGCATAGCAGCGTTGCCGGTCGGCCTTGCTCCTGCACCCTCGCATCCGGTTGAAATCGGGCGCAATGGCCCCCACGTTCGACTGCCTAGAAAGTGCGTGGCGGCCGTAACCTTCCAGCGTCGTAGTGCATCGTTGCACAGAGAGTCCGTTGCGTCAGAATTCGCGCACGCAAGAGGGAGATGCATGAACGGTCTTCAGAGAGTCCTCGCGCCCTGGCGGGCGCTCGCGCGCTTTACGAGCGTGTCGGCAGTTCGCTCGCGCGAACTGCTAGCCCTTGGGGCGCTTGCCGCCACGCTGCTGTCGCTGCCGGCGCTGGGCCATGACGGCAAGCTCACGTTTGCGCCGGTGTTGCGCGACGTGGCGCCGGCGGTGGTCAACATCTCCGTCGAGAGCTCGCGGGAAGTGCGCAACCCCTGGTTCAACGACCCGCGCTTTCGGCGCTTTTTCAACATTCCGCAAGACGCACCCCAGCAGATGACGCGACGAGCCCAGAACGTCGGTTCCGGCGTCATCATCGACGCTGGCGAAGGGTTGGTGGTCACCAATCAGCACCTCGTGCGCAACTCCGACCGAATTCGGGTGAGCCTGAAGGACGGTCGCTCGTTCGATGCGGAACTCGTCGGCAGCGATCCGGGCACGGACGTGGCGCTGCTCAGCATCGAGGCGGAAGAACTCACCCAATTGCCGCTGGCCGAAGCCGAGTCGCTGGAGGTGGGGGATTTCGTCATCGCCATCGGCAACCCGTTTCGGCTGGAGCACACCGTCACCGCCGGCATCGTCAGCGCGCTGGGGCGCACCGGGCTCATCCGTCAAGGCTACGAAGACTTCATTCAGACCGATGCATCCATCAACCCTGGCAACTCCGGCGGTGCGCTGGTGGATCTGGACGGGCGCCTCGTCGGCATCAACACCGCCATCTTCGCGCCTTCCGGGGGCGGTGCCGGGGATGGGTTCAACGTTGGCATCGGCTTCGCGGTGCCTGTACACATCGTTCGCGGCGTGGTGGACCAGCTCATCGAATTCGGCGAGGTGCGCCGGGGCCTCTTGGGCGTGATGATCGAGGACGTGACACCGGAACTGCGCGAGGCCCTCGATCTGGCGGACGACGTGACCGGCGCCTGGGTAGCGCGGGTCGTCGAGCGCAGCGCCGCGCAGGAGGCTGGCATCCAGGAAGGCGACATCATCACCTCGCTCGACGGCGACGACCTTGCGACCTCGGCGGAACTGCGCAATCGCGTGGGCCTCATGCGCGCCGGCGATGACGTCACGCTAGGCGTTCTGCGCGACGGCGAGGAAGAGCTCCGCATCAAGGCCACCATCGGCGAGCCGGAGCGACAGACCATCGCCGGCGCCTCGTCTTCACCCAAGCTAGAAGGCGTGGAACTTCGCAATCTCACGGGTGACCATGAACTGTTCGACACAATCAGCGGCGTCGAGGTGGCCAGCATCGGCCGCAACTCCCTCGCCTGGCGCTCTGGGCTCCGGGAAGGCGACGTGGTGCTGTCGGTGAACCGCCGGGCGGTGGGATCGGTGGAGGAGTTTGACGCCGTAACCGCAGAAGAGGGGGGCTTGCTGGCACTGCGTGTACAGCGGGGCGAGAGCCGCCTCTTCATTACGATTCGCTAAAGCGCTTAAGCCTCTGTTCGGTCGCAGCGACCACCACGGCGGGCCGCCGCCTCATCCAAGTCGTCTCAAACAAGGAACCCTAAGACCCGCAACATGGAACAGACACAATCCTCGCCAGCGACGACCGACCTTGCCGCTGAAGTCACCGCCGTTCAGGAGCGCTTCGACGCCGTCAAGGCGGAGGTTGGCAAGGTGCTCGTGGGTCAGGACGAGCTCCTGGCGCGCCTGCTGCTCGCGCTTCTGGCCGACGGTCACGTTCTGCTCGAAGGCGTGCCGGGCCTCGCCAAGACCCTCACCGTCAGCACGCTTGCTGACACCTTGGACTGCACGTTCTCGCGCATCCAGTTCACGCCGGACATGCTGCCGGGCGATGTCACCGGCACGCAGATATTCAATCCCCGGGAAGGCAGCTATTCGGTGCGCAAGGGGCCGGTGTTCGGCAACCTGGTTCTGGCCGACGAGATCAACCGCGCCCCGGCCAAGGTGCAGGCAGCGCTGCTCGAGGCCATGCAGGAGCGGCAAGTGACGCTCGGCGAGGAGACCTTCGGCCTCGAAGAGCCGTTCCTCGTGATGGCGACGCAAAACCCCATCGAACAGGAAGGCACCTATCCCCTGCCCGAAGCGCAGCTCGACCGCTTCATGATGAAGCTCAAGGTGGGCTATCTCAGCCGCGACGACGAAGTGCGGGTGATCGACCGCATGGCCGGCGCCGGTCGCTTGCCGCAGGCGGGCAGCGTGATGGCGGCGAGCGAGATCCTCACCGCCCGGGACGTGGCGCGGCAGGTGTTCGTGGATGAAAAGGTGAAGCGCTATGCCGTGGATCTCGTCGCGGCGACCCGCGATCCGGCGGCATCCGGCCTGGCCGAGCTAGCCAATCTGATCGAGTTCGGCGCCTCCGTGCGCGCCTCCCTCAACCTGGTGAAGCTGGCGAAATCGCACGCCTTGCTGGCGGGTCGCGGCTACACCAGTCCGCACGACGTCAAGACGGTGGCGCCGGACGTACTGCGCCACCGCGTCGCCGTCACGTATGAGGCAGAGGCCGAAGGCAGGAGTTCCGACGACATCGTCGACACCATCCTCGCCCACGTCGAAGTACCGTAGGCCGAATCCGGATAGCCCATGCTCCCCGCGGAGATCGTCCGACAAGTCCGCCGCATCCAGCTTCGCACCGGGCGACAGGTGGCGGACGTGCTGGCCGGCGCCTATGTCTCGGTTTTTCGGGGGCGCGGCGTCGAGTTCGACGAGGTGCGGCCCTACATCCCAGGCGACGACGTGCGCACCATCGACTGGAACGTCACCGCCCGAGTCGGCACGCCGTTCGTCAAGCGCTATGTCGAAGAGCGCCAGCTCACGGTGCTGCTGCTCGTGGACATGAGCGCCTCGCTCGACTTCGGCTCGGCGCACCGTTCCAAGCGCGAGGCGGCGGTGGAGTTCTCGGCCCTCGTGGCCTTCTCCGCCATCTATAACGACGACAAGGTGGGACTGCTGCTGTTCCACCGCGACGTGGACGAATACATCCCCCCGCGCAAGGGGCAGAAACATGCGCTACGGGTGGTGCGGGAAGTGCTGGCGCGAGGTCAGGAGGATTCGGTCGGGACAGGCCCGACGCCACGCGGCATCGTTGCCGCTGCGTTGGCACGCTTGCGGGCGGCGCGGGAGCGATGGCGAGGACGGGGCGACGTGCCGCGCGGGCAGCGCCGAGGCACCGACATTGCCCAGGCCCTCGAGTTCTGCCGCCGGGTTCTGCCACGGCGCGCCGTGCTGTTTCTCGTCACCGACTTTCTCGACACGGCGTGGATCGATGCCGTGCGTGGTGCCGCGCGCAAGCACGATGTGGTGGCCGTGCGGGTGACCGATCCCCGCGAAGCGGAACTCGCGCCTGTGGGCCTCGTGACGCTGCGCGATGCCGAGACCGGCGGAGAACGACTCATCGACAGTGCCGATCCAGCTTTCCAAGCGGCCTTTCGTGAGGATGCCATCGCCCGAAGCGACGCCCTGCGTCGCGATTTGCGCGCCTCTGGCATCGATCTCATCGACATCGATGCTTCTGGTTCCGTCGTGGACCCATTGCTCGCGTTCTTCCGCATGCGGGAACGGAGGAACCGGCGGTGACGGCGCCGCAACGGGTCTCCGCTGCAATCTGGTTTGCGACGCTTCTGGTCGCGAGCGGCTGCCAGCCGGACGAGTCTGAGGGCGACTCAACAGCGGCCGAGCAAGAGGAACCCTTGGCGATCGTGACCGAGGAAGGGCCCGTCAAGGCCACGGTCTCGCTCACGCCCCCCACGCCACGACTGGGCGACAGCCTCGTGCTCTCGCTCACCGTGGCCGCCGAGGCCGGTGCCGTGGTCGAGATGCCGGCCTTCGGCGAGGCCCTCGGTCGTTTCGCCATCATCGACTTCACGCCGCGCGAGGAAGTGGCAAGCGACGGTGCGAGCGTGGCGTCGCAGCGCTACACGCTCGAGGCTCCACTAAGCGGCCGCCACCGCATCCCACGCCTGCGCATCGAGTACACGGACGAGCGTGGCGGCGCCGGCGAAGCACAGACGAGGGAACTCCTCACCGAAGAACTGCCGTTCGTCATCGACTCCGTACTGCCGGACGGAACGGTGGCGGACACACTGCTGCCCATGCGCGCTCCACTCGAGGAGCCTGCCCCAGGCGTCGCGTTCTGGGGCACCGGTGCGGCGATTGCGCTTGCGGGCTTGGCAATTCTCGCCATTTGGCTGTGGAGCCGCCGCCGCGCCATGGCAACCCTGCGCGAGAGCGAGACGGCCTTTGAGCGCGCCATGCAGCGCCTCGAACGGTTGGAGTTGCAGGGCGTGCCCGACGATGCCGTGGCTGGGCCCTGGTACGTGGAACTCTCCGACATCGTTCGTCGCTACATCGAGGAACGACTCGCCGTGCGAGCCCCTGAGCTCACCACCGAGGAGTTCTTGCGCGAAGCAGGGCGGAATGCAGGGTTCTCCCGCGGCCATCGCGACCTGCTCGCCGACTTCCTCGCGCGCTGCGACCAAGTGAAATTCGCCGCCCACAGACCTGGTGCCGAAGAGTCCCGCCGAGCCTTGGAGGCAGCGCGTCGGTTTCTCGCGGAAACGCGGGATGCGGTGGCGGCACCATCACGAGAACAAGCGGTGGCGGCGTGATCGGCGCGCTGGAGTTCCGCGACCCGGCCCTTGCCCTCCTACTCCTGCTGGTGCCGCTCATGTATCTGCTGGCGCGACGGGGCGGCGGCGTGGTGCTCTTCTCGTCGGTGCAGATCGTGCCCGTGCGCAGCCGGGGCCTGCGCGTGCGGCTCGCCTTTCTGCCCGACGCTCTGCTGGCCATCGCCTTCGTGGCATTGGTGATCGCAGCAATGGGGCCCCGCATCGGCGAGCAGTTCAGTCGCATTCAACGCGAGGGCATCGCCATCATGATGGTGGTGGACCGCTCCACATCCATGCAGGCGCTGGACCTGGACCCGGAACGAACCAGGCTCGACGTGGTTAAGGACGTTTTCGAGCGTTTCGTGCTCGGTGGCGACGAGCTGCGCGGCCGCCCGGACGACGCCATTGGCCTGGTGGGCTTCGCCGCCTATGCCGACACGGCGGCGCCACTCACCCTCGACCACGAGAACCTTGCCGCCGCGGCGCGCGACCTTGATTTCGCCCGCGTGCGCGGCGAGGACGGCACCGCCATCGGCGATGCGTTGGGCCTCGCGGTGGAACGGCTGCGAGAGTCCCCGGCTCGTTCGCGCATCGCCGTGCTGCTTACCGACGGGGTGAGCAACGCCGGCGTCGAAACCCCGGCAGGTGCCGCTGAGCTGGCCCGCAGCCAGGGCATTCGCGTGTATACGATTGCCGCCGGCAGCGAGGGCCTGGCACCCATCCGCGTTCAGGACCCGTTCACCGGCCGCATGGTGCTGCGGCAAATGCCGGTGGAAGTGGACGAGGCAACGCTCGCCGAAGTGGCGGAGCGCACGGGCGGGCGCCACTTCCGCGCCACCGACGCCGACGCGCTCGTGGATGTCTATGCCGAGATCGACGGCCTCGAGCGCACGCGCATTGTCGAGGACCGAATGCGACAGTTCGACGAGTACTACGGGCTTCCCTTAGCGGCCGGGCTGTTGCTGGCAGCGCTGGCGTGGCTTCTGCGCGCGAGCGTCTTTGCGAGGTCGCCATGACAGGCGCGGTGACTTTCGCGGACCCCATATGGGTGCATCTGGTATGGCCCGCGCTGGCGGTCACGCTGCTGCTCGCTTGGCTCGAACTGCGCGGCCGCGATGCCTTCCGCGGCTTCGTCGCTCAGCCCATGCACCCCGCCCTGGTCCAGCAAGCCAGCGCCGGGCGCCGCTATGCACGCCTGGCTCTGGTGCTCGGGACCATGCTCCTCGGCATCGTCGCGCTCATGCGCCCGCAGACGCCCGGCGGCACCGAAACCCTCTCGTCCCGCCCCCTGCGCGCCGACATCATGGTGGCGCTCGACGTGTCGCGCAGCATGTTGGCCGAGGACGCCGCGCCGAACCGTCTGGCGCGGGCGCGAGCGGAAATCGCCGAGTTCGTGGACCGTGTGACCGGGCACCGAGTGGGGCTCGTCGCCTTCGCCGGGCGCGCCAGCGTGATGACGCCGCTCACTTCCGACTACGGCTACTTCCGCCTCGTGCTGCGCAACGTGGACACCGAATCCGCCGGCCGCGGCGGCACCCGCATCGGCGACGCGATCCGCCGTGCCACCGCCGCCTTCGGTGCCAATCGCGGCGTGCCGCGGGTGCTGCTCCTGATTACCGACGGCGAAGATCACGACTCGCTGCCGATGGATGCCTTGCGCGAAGCCGTGGCGGCGGGCATCCGCATCGTCGCCATCGGTTTCGGCAGCGAGACCGGCAGCCCCATCACCTTGACCGACCCCGACACCGGTGCCCGCACGACCCTGCGCGACGCCGACGGCCAGGTGGTGCAGTCAAGGCTCGATGGCGACCTCTTGCGGCGCATCGCGCTCGAAAGCGAAGGCGTCTATGTGCCCGCCGGCACGTCCGCCCTAGATCTAGATGCCATCATCGAAACCCACGTGAAACCCTTGGTGTCCGATACCTCGGCCCGAGTGCTCCGCCGCAGCCCCATCGAGCACTTCCGCTGGTTCGTCTTGGGTGCCTTGGCTTGCCTCAGCCTCGCCGTTTGGCTCGCCACCAGCCGCCGGCGCAGGGCCATTCCTTCGCATCACTCCCAGCGTGGGCGGGAGTCGAACGGGCTTGGGGCTCCTGCGGTGGGCGCCGCATCGCGCCCTCGGAATTGACGCGAGCTTCGCCGATGGCCAAGCCGAACAGCGGCGCCAAGCCTCGATGCCGTCGCAGAACGGTTGGGCCGCGCCTGACAATGCTCGTTTGCCTTCTGGCCCTGGCAGCCAGTCAGGCGGGCGGCGAAGAGGCGGCGGGCGCCAACGAAACCAACGACCTCGAGCCTGCTGCGCCAGAGGTCAGCGACAGCGACGTACAAGGGCAGGACGATCTTGCCCCATTGACTCCCCGCCAGCGCTACAACAGCGGTCGCGAGCGCCTCGCTGGCGGCGATCCGGTTGGGGCAGCCGACGCCTTGCTCTCCGCCCGCGATGAAGCCGGCGCCGATGCGGAGCTTCGCTATCGGGCCGCCTTCAATCTCGGCCTTGCCCTCGCCGCCCAGGCCGATGCGGCGGCCGAGGAGCCCGAGCGGGCCGTCGGCATCTATCGCGACAGCGCAGCCTGGTTCGCCGACGCGGTGCGGGGCGCCGCCGAAGGCGACGACGATGCGCGGGTCAACCTCGAACTCGTGCAGCGCCGGATTCAGCAACTCGCGGACCAGCTCAATCAAGGCCGGGGCCTCGAACAGCGCCTCGAACGCGCCATCGACGACCAGAGGGACCTGCGCGACAGGTTGCGTCGAATGCTTGCCGCCACACCCGAACCCGGTTCCGCCAGCCGCGACTTCAATCCACTGGCCACACAAGCCCGAACGCTGCTCGCGGACGCGAGCGACATCGCGGGCCTAGCCGGCGAGGAACGCGCCCTGCTCGACTCGATTGACGAGGCCGAGCGCTCGCCGGAAGAGACCGTTCGCGCCGTCCAACTCCTTGGGCTCGAAAGCCACGTGAACCGCGCCCGGCAATCGATCAGCGACAGCCGCCGTCGGTTGCGCACGGGCGAGGGCGAACGCGCGCACCGCCGTGCCGACGCGGCGCTCGCGGAACTCAAGCGCGCCTACGAACAGCTCTTGCACCCGGTGACGGTGCTGAAGGCCGTGGCCGCAGACGAACTGTCCCTGGCGGCAGACACCAGCCGGCTCGCGAACTTCAACGACGCCGGCATCCGGCTCGAGCCCAGCGAAGACGCGAACGCCGCTGGCCCGCCGGGGTGGCTCACCGCAGACCACCTGGGCGACCGGCAAGAAGACGCCCTCGTCCGCAGCGTGGAGGTGCTCGCGCGGTTCGAGAGCGCCGCATCTACACCGCCGCCAGCAGCTGGCACCCACGACCCGGAAGCGGCACGCCTTGTCGTAGCGGCCAAGGAAGCGACGCCGCCGCTCACCGAAGCGGTCGAAGCCATGCGCAGCGCCAACCAGGCGCTCGAGCGGAACGAGCCTGCCAGCGCCCTGGGGGAGCAGGTGGCCGCGCTGCAGGCGCTGTCGAGAGCGATTGAACGCTTCGCCGGCGTTCGCGAACTCATTGAACTCGCCCATGCGGAACAGGCGGAGGCGACGGCCTTGCTCGATCCCGAGAGCGACCTGCAGCAAATGGAGGATTCGGGCGCTCGGCTGCTCAGCATCGCCGCAGCCAACGAGGACCGGCTCGCACGGCTCAACAGCCTGCTCGCGCAGGAACTCGAAGCCACCGGCGACGGTGAGGCCGGTGGCGCCGAGGAGCCACCGCCGGAACGTCAGCGAGCCGAGGTTGCGCGGCAATTGACCGCCTCCGCACAGGACGCTGTGCAACGCTTCGAGGAGCGCGCGATCGCCGAGGCCGACGCTCTCGGCCGTTGCAGCGGCGCGGAACGCGCGAGCGAGCCATGCCGCCAAGCTCGAAGCGCAGTTCACGCCCCAGCCGACGAGGCGCTAACGCACATCGCGGAGCTTCGTCGCCTGTACTACACCATCGTCGAACACCTTCGCGAACTTGGGATGGCGCAGGCCGAGACGCACGACCGCACCGCTACCGTACAGTTCGAACGCAAGGACGCGGAGGGGGCAGCGCCTGCGGCCAGTGAAGAGCCTGCGGCCAGTGAAGCGCCTGCGGACGGTGGGGCTCCCTCAAACGATGGCGAGCCGCCGCCCGGTGCAATCGCCGCCCGGCAGGGCAGCCATGCGGCAACCGCCGACGCCATCGCCGCTGCGTTGGCCGCCGAGGCCGATGCGACATCCACCCCCAACCCCGGTCAAGGCGGCGCCGCGCCACCGCCCTTCGCCGAAGCGGCACGGGAGGTGCGGCAAGCCGCCGGATTCATGCACAGTGCCTCCGCGGTGCTCGGCGACGCCTCCAGCACCGATTGGGAACCGACGCTCGCAGACCAGCTTGACGCCATGGACCACATTGCCGCCGCCATCGCGCTCCTGCAGCCGCCGAACCAGGGCGAAAACCAGCAAGGCCAAAATTCGCAAGGCGCCCACGATCAGCAATCGGAGGACGACGAGCAAATGTCCCGCCGTCAGGCCCTCAAGCGCCTGCAGGCCATCCGCGACCGCGACGCCGAACGCCAACGCCGCCGCCAGACCGCGAACTCATCGCCAGACCCAGTAGAGAAGGACTGGTGAGGCATCGGGCCATGTCCTTCTCGAGCGGCTGCCGAAGCCTCGCTCGGCGCGGCCACGTTCCGCAAGTCGGACTTCCCACGGCGGAGCGAAGGGCAGTTCGCGGGACCGAACGACGAATGCTAGGCGCCTTGGCCGTTCCACGGCGCAGCCTCCTAGCGAGCTTCCTTGTGCTCGCGGTTGGTACCCTCTCAGCCGCGCCCGCCAGTGCTGCCACAGCAGAACTCTCCGCCGAGGGCGAGCAAATCCACGCCGGCTTGCCATTTGTGCTGGCCCTCACGGCCAAGGGGTTCGAGGAGGAACCCCCGCCGGCGCCGCCGGAACTCGTCATCGCCGGTGCCGAGACCACCTATCTCGGCGTCTCGCCCAATGTCTCGACGCGCATTGAGATTGTCAATGGCCGCCGCTCCGACTGGCGCGAGGTCACTTTCGTCTATCGCTGGCGGGTGCTGGCGGCATCGCCAGGGCAATACGACATTCCGCCGCTCGCCGTCGAGCAGAACGACGTCGCGGCGGTCACTCAGGCAGCCAAGTTCACCGCTCAGGAACTCGCGACTTCCACGGACATGCGCCTGTCGCTGAAGCTGCCGGAACGCCCCGTTTGGCCGGGGGAGACATTCGACGTCACGATCGAGTGGCTCTTGCGGCGGGACGTGGAGCAGTTCGACTTCGCCGTGCCCTTGTTCGATCTCGAAGCCGTGCAGGTTGCACCCGGCCCAGGTGGCGGGCGCACGTTCCCTTTCCCAACGCGCAGCGGCACGGTGCAACTGCCAGCGACGCAAGATCAGGTAACCGATGGTGGCGAAACCTTCACGCGGCTGGCCTTTCCCGCGCGCATCACCGTGTCGCAACCCGGCGCACTAGACGTCGGCCCTGTCCGCGTTGCAGCCCGGGTGCAGGTGGGAACCACCCGCGACGCCTTCGGCTTTCGCCGCGCCCGCACGCAGCTCGCCTTGGCGGAGGGCAAGCGGCAGCGGCTGGTGGTGCGGGCCCTTCCGGAAACGGCGCGCCCACCCACTTTCGTCAATGCTATCGGCACCGGCTATGCGATTGACGTGAGCGCCAGTCGCACGGTTGTGGGCGCCGGCGAACCCATTGAGCTCACCATCCGCATCGGCGGCGACGGCGCCATGGACGGGCTGAGCCTACCCAACCTGCACGATGCCGGCCTGCCAGCCGAGCAGTTCACGGTGCTGGAACCACCGGACGTCGGTCAGGTCGATGCCAGCACGAAGACCTTCGATGCCACAGTGCGCGTGATGGCCGAGGGTGTGGGGGAAATCCCCGCCATCGCCTTCTCTTGGTTCGATCCCGTGGCTGGCGAATACCGCACGGCATGGAGCCGGCCGGTGGCACTGTCGGTGGGTGCCGGGGAAGTCGTGGGCGTGACTGATGTTGCTACCAGCGCGCCAGCCGCCGCCCCCGCAGCGTCGCCAAATCCAAGCGCACCGGCACCAAGGCCCCGGGTCACGACCGGTGCCGACATGACCTTGAGCGACCCCGCACACACGCTCACGCCGGTTTGGTCCAGCACCGCAATTGCCGTGGCCTTGGCGCTGCTCTATGCACTGCCGTTGCTAATCCTGGGCTCGAGATTTTGGGCGGAAGGAACCGGAGGGGCTCGCCTGCATCGTCGGGAAGTCGCAACTGCACTCGCGCGGGTGGAACAGGCTCTCGCCGCCTCCGGCGCCGCTCGCGAAGGAGCACCAGCCGCAACCAACGCCATGCGCACGCTCGCACGCCTCACCGGTCACGGCGACGAACGGCCGGACGAACTCGCGCGCCTCGAAACCGAGGCGTTCGATCCCGTTGCTGGCCGGCAACCCATCAACAGGGCCACAGCAGATGGAGTCCGCGCCGTGGCAGAGCGCTGGGCCGGGAAAGCGACTGCCGCGGCGGTTCTGGTGGTGGTTGCGTCGGTCGCTGGCCTGGCGCCAGAGCCCTCAGCCTGGGGGGCCAGAAGTTCCGCGCTAGCGGAACTTCCAACGCGCCCGCTAGGGCGCGCGAGCGCCAGGGGCCTCCCCTCGCTAGAGGAGCCCTCAGCCTGGGGGGCCAGAAGTTCCGCGCTAGCGGAACTTCCAACGCGCC
>VXPR01000502.1:12195-12408 GCA_009839405.1 Gammaproteobacteria bacterium | reverse complement strand
GGTCCGCACATGACCAACTACCCAGAGGGCGCATACGAGATGGTCATGAAGGCCCCAGACGAAGCGCTCTGGAACAGCGTCGACAACCAGCCCCCAGTCGAGTCCAAAGCTGCCGCGGGCTAGGGCTTTCGGGCCTTGGGAGGGGCCTTTGGAGGGAAGGCATTCTGCCTTCCCTGGCGCCGACAGGCGCCTTTGCCTTGAACGCGTTGGGCG
>VXPR01000502.1:10252-12185 GCA_009839405.1 Gammaproteobacteria bacterium | reverse complement strand
ACGGCGCGCCAGGGAAGGCAGAATGCCTTCCCTCCAAAGGCCGGTCTTTGCTCAAGTGCTAGCGCGCCCTGACGGGCGCGTTGGCAGTTCGCTACGCGAACTGCTGGTCTTCGTGCTCGCATTCGCTCGCAACTCCGCCTAGGACGCAAGCGCCGTTTTCCACGGCGCAGCCTCCTAGCCACCCAAACGGCGCTTTCGCGTTCCCTACCCTGCTTCCTTGCCTCTCGCGATCTCCGTTGCGAGGGCGTCGAGCTTCGGCTCCCAGAAACGTCGGAACGGCCTCAGCCAGGCGTCGATCTCGCGCAAGGGGTCTGCGTCGATGGCGTAGATGCGGCGGGCGCCGTGGACGCGCACGCGGGCGAAACCGTGGTCTCGCAGCACCTTGAGATGCTGGGAGACGGCCGCCTGACTGATGGCGAACTCCGCGCGCATGACTTCGACGATCTCGCCGGCACTGTGCTCGCCGCCGCCGAGCATTTCGAGGGTGCGTCGCCGTACCGGGTCGCCGAGTACCTCGAAGGAGTGCATCAGGGGGATGCCACGGGCTCGCCCGTGTAGAAGGCCGTCGTCCGCCGCGCGGAGGCTTGCGCGACCTCGGCGTCCGTTCCCGCAGCGATGGCTGCCCGGCCCCACGCCTCGCTGCTGCCGGTGAGGAGGGCCTTGCCTTCGGGCGTTGTGTGGAACGTCGTCTCGTCGATCTTCGGCTCGTTCGGTCGCGTCAGGTGCAGCGCCATCCCAAGCAGGCCCATCTCCCACCCAACGCCGACCGCGCCGGGACCGAACTCGTGCCAGTGATCCGACAGCAGCGCCGTGTGCGTCAGCGAAAGGCGCGCGCGCCCCGCACCGTCAGCCGCAACCTGCGCCTCCACCCAACTCACATTGTCGCCAAACTCCCAGGTAAGGCCCAGATACGCGGGAGGCTCGCATTGCGTGATCGTGCCCCCAGCGTTCCCCGCCAACTGGTAGCGACCGCCGAGTTCAAGCTCCCCGCTGACCGGCCCGAACCACCGCGCAATGCGCTCCGCAGTTGTCACCGCGTCCCACAGGTCCTCGACCGTGGTCGCATAGCTGCGCGTGAGCTTCACCGCCCGGGCAGGCTGCCCATCGCGTTCAAGCGACCAAACGGTGCGCTCCACCGCGCCAAGCAGACCTTCGACATCCAGTTCCATCGGCTCCTCCATAGAATCAAGCGGGAACTTATATAAGTCTTCCCTAATTTGATGTCAAGTCGAACTCGGCCGCGACGCAGAGTATCGACCGCGACCATTCTTCGGGGTTTATCGGCTCGTAACGGCGGGGCCTGTCCTCGACCGGTTCCGGCGAAACGACCTCGCAGCCAATCCTCGTTGCTAGAATCCCCTGATGCCGCAGTACGGATCGTAGGCATGGCTGGCAGACAACGGAAACGTCCCGAGCGGGGGGTCGATTCTCCCGGCTCTTCCATGGGCATTGACGAGTCCGCTTTCGCCGGCTTGGCGTCTCAACTGTTGGAACAGGTGGAGTCCGACAAACGGCAGAACGACGCACTCGCACGAGCACGAACCCGCGACCTAATCCTTCCCAAGCTCATCTCAGGCGATGTCCGCGTCTTGGATGCCGAGAAGTCAGTGGGGGCGCTCCCGTGAATACAACCACGCATACCCCCAGCGGCGAGCTTGTCATCTTTGAAGCGCCAGACGGCGATGTGCGCGTGGATGTGCGGCTGTACGAGGAAACCGTCTGGCTCACTGTCCAGCAGATGGCGGACCTCTTCGACCGGGACCGTTCCGTGGTGAGTCGCCACATTCGCAACGCCTTCAGCGAGGGGGAACTGGATCGAGGAGCAACCTGTGCATATTTTGCACAGGTTCGACCGGAGGGCGAACGGACGGTGACCCGCGAGATCGAGCACTTCAATCTAGACATGGTCATCTCCGTCGGGTATCGGGTCAAG
>VXPR01000502.1:3659-10242 GCA_009839405.1 Gammaproteobacteria bacterium | reverse complement strand
GTCCCTGCGCGGCACCCAGTTTCGTCAGTGGGCTGCGCATGTCCTGCGCGAGCATCTAGTTCGTGGCTACACGCTGAACCAACGACGGCTTGGGGAACGGGGATTGCAGGAGGCACAAGAGACCCTCGACCTGCTCGCCCGTACGCTGAAGAACCAAGCGCTCGTTGCCGATACTGGCGGCGCGGTGATCGATCTCATCTCCGGCTATGCCGAGACATGGCGCCTGCTGCTGGAATTCGATGAGGATCGCCTCACGACGCCGCCGGGAGCGAAGCCGGCCACTAGCGCTATCGATCTCGAAACCGCTCTCGACGCTGTCCGTAAGCTTCGGCGTGACCTCGCCGCCAAGGGCGAGGCGACGGGATTGTTCGGCAACATGCGCGGCGATGGTCTTGAGGCCATCCTCGGCAACATCGAACAGACGATGTTCGGCGAGCCCCTTTACCGCTCGCGGGAGGAAAAAGCGGCTAACCTGCTCTACTTCGTCGTCAAGGACCATCCGTTCACGGACGGCAACAAGCGCATCGGTGCATTGCTGTTTCTGCTCTACCTGACGCAGGAAAGAGTGGGGCACGGATTGGATGCGCGGGCGCTGACCGCCCTAACCCTCCTCATCGCGGAGAGTGCGCCTTCGGCCAAGGACCTTATGATCCGCCTTGTCGTCAACTTGCTGGTTGGACCGAATGCCTAGCGTCAGCCACCTGACAGTTATGTGGCTCACGGGTTTTTGACGCGCCTAGCCTGCAAACAATATACGTGGACAAGGCCATGCACGGCCAAGGCCTATGCAGGCCATCGCCCGAGTCAACCGCGTGTTCCGCGATGGACCCGGCGGCTTGGTGTTGGACTACCTCGTCGGCCTCTCACTGGAACTGCGCCGATGTCACCACCGACTGTACCAAGAAAGCGTGCGCGCGAACCTGTGGCGTCTGCTGAGACGAGTCTTGCGCGCGCACGAGTATCCGCCGGACAAGCAGGAAAGCGCCACGAGGACGGCAATTGAGCAGGCGGAGGTGCTTTTGGCGGGATCGGCTTTCTGACAACCGAAGAGCCTTCGGTACTGCTGGCCGTGAGTGTTCGCGTCATGCCTTTGTATAGGTGCCGGGGAAGGCGTACTCAGCAATCCCGATGAGCTTGAAGACGCCACCGATCGTGGTGAAGTTGCAGGGGCCGTTCGCATTGCAGTCCACCATTGCCTCACGAAACCACGCACGGGTGAACTCGCCCTCCTCGACTAGCCGTTGGTATGCCTCGGCCCATTCCGATTCGGTGACCGTCTTGCGGTGGCGCGTCCCACCAGTGTGGTTTGGCATTGTGTACGCAAGCGCCCGCTCGCCGTTCCGTTGCGCCCAACCCTCAACCACATGGTTCCCGCGCGGATTGGGCTTCGGAATGACTGTACCCCGCACGGCAGCCCGTTCGATTTCGGCGACGATGTCCTTCATGCCATCCCTCCGTAGCGAACCTGCAGGTAGTCCCGTGTTGTGGCCTTAGGCGCATTCGAACTCACCAGCATGAGCAGGTCCTCAGTCGCAACGCCGTTGAAACATCCGGGTCGCACGAGCTTGGCCCAGATGTCATGGATGTCGGACCCCAACGACTCCAGCGCCGGCGAAGTGACGCGCCCAATGAACTCTCGATTTGCGCGCGGCGCGATGTGCAGCAATGTCACCACTTCCGCGTCCATTTCCCGGTGTCGCTCCATGGCCGTGCAGAGCAGTTGTTGCCGCATGAGTTGGTCGAAGGGATCGAAGAACAGCGACTCCCAAGGCACGTCGGCACTGATTTGGCAGTCGGGGCGCTCTAGGTGTTGTCGGTACACACGGTCGAGACGATCTGCGTTGGCTTTGCTGTACCGAAGGTTTTCGCCCTTGCTGTAGTGTTCCGTGTACTTCCATTCGCCTGCGAGGAGCTGCACTCGTCCGTCTGAACGGCGGAACCTGCAACAGAAGTCCAAGCTCGTGAAGTGCGCGCCCCGGGTGCGGCTTTCGTCCGGTGCAACTACCCCGGCTCCGAGCTCTCCAAGGTAGTTGCGTTCACCGATCCACTCGAATGAGACAAATGGGCGCGTTCCGTCTGTCAATGGGCAATCGCTCGTGATGGGGAGCATCTCCACCACGTCGTAGCCAAGGTCCTTGAGGACGCGTGCAAGCGCTTGCGGCGCGCGCACGAACGGAAACCAGAAATTCACGCAGGAACTCTGGGAACAGCAAAGGTGGTTGCTGGGCGAGCTTCCCCTCCCATCGTGCCAGCCGATGGCACGGTCGTTGAAGTATGCGAGCGCTTCGCTACGGATTCCGCCTTCCAGGTTCTCGGCGCTGCAGTCCTCGTGCAGACAGAATTCCCGACGCGACCCACGATACATGCCCGGTTGCTGCGCCATCTCGCCGAACAGTTGTGGCTTCAGCGGTGCCAACCGCTGCTTCTCTCGGTCCCTAAAGGCCATACCCGATCCCTGTGGATGCTTGTTGTCATCCTACGACGATCGGCGGCAATGTCGCACGCCGGCCTTAGGGTGGTAGGGCGTCTTCAAAGGTGTGCGGGGCGAAAGGCCCGACGTGGCGAGGAACGCGGCGCAAGACGGGTTGGAACACGCACCCGTCCACATTCGTTTGGACGCGCCTAACACATGTGGAGGGCAAGACGCCCTTCCCTTCACACCACCAGCGTGTAGCAGACGAGCGTGATCACCACTGCGCCGATCAGGTTCAAGGCAAACCCCTCCCTTGCCATGCTTGTTGGAGGCACCTTGCCGCTTGAGAAGACAACGACGTTGGGCGCGGTGGCCACCGGGAGCATGAAGGCGCAGCTTGCGCTCATGGCGGCGGGGACCATCAGCAGCTTGGGGTCGATGGCGGCGGCGAGCGCCGTTGCGGCCAGGACCGGCATCAGGAGGGAGGTGGTGGCGGTGTTGCTGGTTGCCTCCGTCAGGAAGGTGACCGCGAGGCAAATGGCGAAGATGACCGCGAGCATGGGCCAGATCGAGACGGCACTCAGGCTTTCGCCGATGGCGGTGGAGAGGCCCGTGGCGGAGAAGGCGGAAGCGATGGCGAGGCCGGCGCCGAACAGGATCAGCATGCCCCAGGGAATGTCTGCGGCGGTTTCCCAGTCGAGCAGCTTGCCGCCCTTGCCGTTGGGGACGATGAACATGGCCACCACGGCGAAGAAGGCGACCATGGCGTCGTTGCTGTAGGGGAGGTCGAGAAGGGCGCTCCAGCCGCCGAAGGGCTCCTTGCGGGTGACCCAGGCGAGGGCGGTGAGGCCGAAGATGGTCATCACGCGCTTTTCTTCCGGACGCCATTCGCCCACTTCCGGCAATGCCACGGGCGCCTGGCCCGTTGATTTCAGGTGGCGCGTGAGCCAAAGCCCCATCAAGGGCAGGAACAGGACGACGACGGGCACGGCCATCAGCATCCAGTCGGTGAACGAGATGGAGTTGCCGGTGGTTTCTTCGTACACGGCCATGAACACGACATTGGGCGGCGTGCCGATGGGGGTGCCGATGCCGCCAACGCTGGCGGCGTGGGCGATGCCGAGCAGCAGCGGGATGGCGAGCTTGGGGTCCTTTGCGCGTTCGAGCACGGCTAGGGCAACCGGCAGCAGCATGAGCGTGGTGGCGGTGTTGGAAATCCACATGGAGAGGACCGCGGCGGCGGCCATGAAGCCAAACACCAGTTGGCGGCTGCTGTTGCCGCCGAAAATCTTTACCATTGTCAGCGCAATGCGACGGTGGGCGCCGCTCTTTGCCATGGCGGTGGAGAGGATGAAGCCGCCGAGCAGCAGCAGCACCAGGGGATGGCCGTAGGAGGCCGACGTCTTTTCCATCGGCAGCACGCCGCACATCGGCAATACCGCGAGGGGCACCAATGACGTCGCCGGTATGGGTATGGGCTGGAGCACCCACCAGACGACGCAGAGCACGGTGACGCCGAGCGTGATGGCGGCGCCGTCCTCGAACCCGGCGCCCCGCAGCGCAAGACCGGCGGCCACGGCAGCAATGGGGCCGGCGAGAAGCGCGATGCGTCTGGTACGGGCGCTCAGGGTGCCCGGTGGGGAGGCGGTTTCCGTCATGGTCGGCGAATTCGTTGTGTGGTGGTGTGGGACCCTTTCGAAACCACCGGTGCATTTGTCGAAGCGCGCAAGTCTGTCGGAACTTGCAGGCGCGGCGCAATAGCATGGCGAACGCGGCGCTGGAGCATTTCTATTGGTACGACTTGGAAACCTCCGGCACGGACGCCGCGGCTGACCGCATCGTGCAGTTTGCGGGGCAGCGAACGGATGCTGCGCTGGCGTCGATCGGCGAGCCCTTCACGACCTACATCCGGCTGACGCCCGACGTGCTGCCAGACCCCGGCTCGTGTCTGGTCACCGGCATCACGCCGCAGCGCGCGAACCGCGAGGGCATGGAGGAGTGGCAGGCGTTTCACCGCATCCGCTCGGAGCTGATGCAGCCAGGCACATGCATCACCGGCTACAACAACCTGCGCTTCGATGACAACTTCCTGCGCCACGGCTTCTACCGCAACCTCATGGACCCCTACTCGCACGAGTGGAAGGACGGCAACAGCCGTTTCGACATCATTGACCTGTTGCGGGCGGCGGCGGCGCTTAGGCCGGCGGGCATGGAATGGCCGCGAACCGAAGCAGGGGAGCCGACATTCCGGCTTGAAATCCTGAGCGAAGCCAATGGCTTCGACCATTCAGACGCCCATGATGCGCTGGCAGACGTGCAGGCGACGCTCTTCCTCGCTCGTCGTTTGCGCGAGGCGCAGCCGAAGCTCTGGGAGTACGCGTTCGCCAATCGCCTGAAGGACTCCGTCGTGCCGCTCTTGTTGCCGCTCGGCGAGAAGGTGAACGTGCATGTCTCCCGCATGTACCCCAACGCCCGCCACAACATCGCGCCGGTGGTGTCGGTGGCGCGGCATCCGCACATTGCCAGCCGCTTGATCGTCGCGGACCTCTCGCGGGACATTTCCCTGCTGCTGGAGTCCGATTCCGAGACGCTCAAGGAGGCAATCTTCACCCGCAGCGAGGAGGAGCCTCCGCCGCTCAAGGAAGTGACGTTGAACCGCTGCCCGTTCGTGGCGCCGCTCAAGGTGGTGCGCAAGGCCGATGCGGAGCGGCTTGGGTTTGATTTCGGACAGATTGAGCAGCGCCGTGAGCAGTTGACGTCGGTGCCGGGGCTCGAGCGGACGATTGCCGATGCCTATCGGCGTGAAGAGCGGGATTCGGAGCCTCGGGATGCGGAACTCTCGCTCTACGACGGCTTTCTGGACGATGGCGACCGACGGGCGATGGATCGCGTGCAGAACGCCCTGCAGGACGGGTTGCCGTGGCCGCCGTTCTCGCCCGACGATGGGCGCGTGCGCACGTTGGCGACGCGGCTGAAGGCGCGTGTTCGGCCAGGCGAACTCGATGCAGTGGAACGGGCCCAGTGGCACGAGCATGTGGCTGCATGCCAGCACGAGGGCCTGGGGCGCCGTCCTTCGCTCGCGGAATACCGCAAGCGAATCAAGGAGCTGCGTGTGGAAACCACGGCGCCAGAAGACCTCGCCCTCCTGGATGAACTGCAACGCTACCAGCCGGAGTCGCACTGATGCCGCCGGACACCCATGGCGCAAGTCAGGAGCCGGCCGAGCCTTGCGTCGCACTCAAGCAGGTCGGCAAGCGCTTTGGCTCGAACTGGGTGTTGCGCGGCGTGGATGTTTCGTTTCCCGCCGGTGCCGTCACTGCCATTGTCGGCGAGAGTGGCAGCGGCAAGACCACCTTATTGCAGCTCGTCAACGGCATGCGCCGCGCCGATGAAGGGCGGGTGGAGGTGCTCGGCGAGCCGGTGCCGGAGCGCTATGTGGAGGCATTCCGGCGGCGTATCGGCTATGCCGTGCAGGGCGCGCGCCTGTTCCCCCACATGACGGTGGCACGGAACGTCACGCTCTTGGCCCGTCTCGAAGGCTGGCCGGAAGAGCGCCGCCAGCGCCGCCTGCACGAGCTGCTGTCAGCCATGGGCCTCGAAGCCGACATCGCCGATCGCTATCCGCACCAGATATCCGGCGGCCAGCAACACCGCGTGGGTCTGTGTCGCGCCATGATGCTGCATCCGGACATGCTGCTGCTCGACGAGCCCTTCTCAGCCATCGATCCCATCAACCGCGCCGACATCTATCCCGTGTTCGAGGCATTGCACGAACGCGAGCCGATTTCGACTTTGCTGGTGACCCATGACATGGCGGAGGCGCGCCGGCTGGCGGACTACCTCGTAATCGTCGGCGACGGTGGCGTGATCCAGGCTGGTGCCCGCGAAGCCGTGCTGGAAGCGCCCGCTAACGCCACCGTGACTCGACTGTTGGAAGCGGGCGCATGAGGCATTTGCATGGGTGTGCGCTTGGAGGGTCGGCACTCCGCCTCCACTGGCAGCCGTCAGGCGCGCTGACCTCGCATCAGCCACATGCACCCGTAGGGGACGGGCTTGTCCCGTCCCGGGGGCGGCCCGGCCGCGGGCGGGCGCGGGCGGGGGGCAGGGGCGCGGCGGCGGGGCCGAGCCCCCCCCACGCCGCCGCCGCCGCGGAGGAGCGGGGGGGGATGT
>VXPR01000502.1:0-3649 GCA_009839405.1 Gammaproteobacteria bacterium | reverse complement strand
CCCCCCGGGGCCGGCGTCGGGGGCGCGCCCCCCCCACCCCCCCATTCCCCCGTTGGGGGCGGGGTTGGCCCGGCCCCGGCGCGCCCTGACGGGCGCGCAGACGCTGCGATGGACTCGACACGGGCGGGGACAAGCCCGGCCCCTACGGGCGGGCAAGGCGCCATTCCTCGTGCTCATCGGCTCGCTACTCCTCTCCTTCGTTGCCGCCGTTGCTCCCGTCAGCGCCGAGGTCGCGCGGCCCATCACTGTCGCCAGCAAGAACTTTCCCGAGTCCTACATCCTTGCCGAAGCCATGGCGCAATTGCTCGAGCGGGAGGGCTTTGCCGTGGTGCGGAGGCTAGGGCTCGGCGGCACGCTGATCTGCTACCAGGCGCTGGTGAATGGCGAGATCGACGTCTATCCGGAGTACACCGGCACCGTCGCCGAGGCCATCCTGAAGCTCTCGCGGGCCGACGCTTCCGAGATGCGTCGAGCCTTGGGCGCCGCCGGCATCGAGCCCTTGCCGGCGCTGGGCTTCAACAACACATATGCCCTCGCGGTGCCAGGCCAACTCGCTGCCGAACGCGGCCTGGCGCGGATTTCGGACCTCAAGCACCACGCGGACCTGCGCCTCACCTTCTCGCACGAGTTCCTGGAGCGCGGTGACGGCTGGCCGGGGCTGTCGCGTGCCTACGGCCTCGACCTCAACGTCACTGGCATTGAGCACGGACTCGCCTACCAGGCCATCGCCGAAGGCTCCATCGACGGGACGGACGTGTACTCCACCGACGGCGAACTGATGCGCTACGCACTCGCTGTGCTCGAAGACGACCAGGCCTTCTTCCCCCGCTACCTCGCGCTGCCGCTGGTGCGGGCGGATGTGGACGCACGGGCGAAATTCGCCTTGACGCGGCTGGCGGGGACCATCGACGACGCTTCGATGCGCGCCATGAATGCCGCCGCGGTGTTCGAGGGCGAGAGCTTCGCGGCCATCGCTGGCGGCTTCCTGGGCGATGCCGGACTGACGGAAAGCCCATCCGAGGGGGCCGCCGATACGACTGCCGAGCAACCCGAAGGCGATCTCGAGCGGCTGGCAAAGGAAATGCTGGACAACACCCTGCGCCATCTCGAACTCACCGCCATCGCCCTCTCGTCCGCAGCCGCCATCGCCCTCGTGGCGGCGTTTGCCATCTTCCGCATCGGCTGGCTGTCGAAGGCAGTCGTCTATGTGGCGGGCCTTCTGCAAACCGTGCCGTCCATCGCCCTGCTTGCGCTGATGATCCCGGTGGCGGGCATCGGCTGGCTGCCGGCCGTGCTGGCCCTCCTGCTCTACTCGATCCTGCCCATCCTGCGCAACGCCGTGACCGCGCTCACGACCGTGGACCCTCTGCTCCTGGAGGTGGCGCGGGCGATGGGTCTCACGCCAGCACAGGAACTGCGCTACATCCATCTGCCGCTGTCGGTGCCGGCGATCCTGGCCGGCATCCGAACGGCCGCAGTCATCTGCATCGGCACAGCCACCCTCGCGGCCTTCATCGGCGCTGGGGGCTTGGGCGACCCCATCGTTACAGGGCTTGCGCTGAACGACACGGGGAAGATCCTCGAAGGCGCGGTCCCTGCGGCGTTGCTAGCCATCGTCACGGAGCTCGTCTTCGAAGCCATAGAACGTCGCTTGGCTCCGGCGCATTTGCGCGTCTGATTTCCCCGGAATGACGCGCTGACGGCGCGTGCGGCGCGCCCCTAGTGCGCGGCGGCAAAAATCCCTCGCTCCAATGTGCCGTAGAATGCCGCCCTTTCGTGTTTTGCTTGGAAGCGGGGAAGGGCATGGGTTTGCGGATTCTTTGGCCGCGCACGGGTCGCGATCATTCGGTGGAAGAAGAGGAAGTCGGCGCCGCCGCCACGTGCGAGTTTGCTCGCGGTTTCGATCAGGTGAGCGACGACCAGTGGCGCAATTGCGATGCCATCGTCGGGGTTGCCCCGCCGTCCGAATACCTGGACCGGCTCGACAAGTGCCGCATCGTCGTCAAGACCGCGGTTGGCTTCGACGAGGTGGACTTGGACGGCTATGGCAAGCGCGGCATCCCCGTGTGCAACACGCCGGACTACGGCACTCGCGAAGTGGCCGATCACGCCATCGCCCTGATGATGACACTGGTGAAGAGCATCGCCTTCCACGACGAAGCGCTGCGCGAGGACCCGCTCGGCAACTGGCGCCCGGCGCTCAACCCCTACGGCCGCCGTCTCTCCGCCTGCACCTTTGGCGTTGTGGGCTTGGGCCGCATCGGCACCACCGCCATTCGGCGCGCCCAGGCATTCGACATGGACTGCGTGTTCTACGACCCCTACCAGCCGAACGGCGTGGAACTTGCCCTTAACCTGCGCCGGGCGCGGAGCCTCGAGGAGCTCATGGGACAGTGCGACGTGGTGAGCATCCACACGCCGCTCAACGACGAGACCAGGGGCCTCATCGGCCGCGAGGCACTGGCGGCGGCGAAGAAGGGCATCATCGTCATCAACACCGCGCGGGGCCCGATCATCGACATCGACGCCCTGCACGATGCGCTCAAGGACGACACCGTGCTCGCCGCCGGCCTCGACGTGCTGCCGGACGAGCCGGCCAACATGAACGCGCCGCTGGTCGCCGCCTGGCATCGCGGCGAGGAGTGGATCAAGAACCGAGTCATCATCACGCCGCACTCCGCCTTCTTCACGCCGGAGAGCGTGCGCGACATCCGCGCCTTCTCAACGCGCACGGCACTGCGCTATTTGCAGGGCGGCCGGCTGGAGAACTGCGTCAACGGCGAGTATCTGGTGAACGCGAGGTAGACGCCGGGGAAACGCGCCTGGCGGCGCGCATCGAGGGCGAGACGCCCTCGCTCCACAGGCACGAAGACGCAAGGCTTCGATACGTGACCGCTTCGTTTCCTTGGTATGACTTGCCTTCCGTGCACTGGGCAAACGACGCCATTTGGCGGTCGCTCGGTCTCGGTGGTGCCTTGGATCGAACCACGCCGGTCGAACGGCAATGGCGTTCCGAGGACCTGGTTGTCACCCAGGCTTGTGGGTTGGACCTGTTCCTGGGCGATGCGCCGATCGAACCGGTTCTGGCACCGGTGTTTGATCTCGACTGCGAAGACGGCTGCTACTACAGCTATCTGGTTGGTTCGCGGGACGGCGTCGCGGCAGTCAATTCGCTTTCATCCCGTTCCGGCTTCACCGCGCTCCTCACCGTTTGTGAACCGAGTGCGATGCTCGTCACCGGCTCCCATGCGGCGAGCCTTGCCGCGGTTCGCGCTGGCCGGGCGGACATGGCCTGCATCGATGCGGTGACTTGGCACATTCTCGAACGCGACCAGCCGGAGGCGACTCGCGACGTGGCCGTCTTGGAGCGCACTTGCGCCGCGCCTGCGCCGCCTTACGTTGTCCGCACGGGTGGAGAGGGTAGGGCGGTCGCCCGTTGTATCGCCTCGGCAATGCAAGACAGGGCAACCAAGGCGGCGCGAGAGGCCCTGCTCTTGCGGGGCGTGATTCCAGCGTCGATGGACGACTACGCACCGGTGTTGTCGGAGTATCGGGCCATCGCGCAGCGTATCCCGCCAACGATCGCCGCAGCGGGGCGCGCTAGCGCGCCCTGAAGGGCGCGTCGGCAGTTCGCTGGCGCGAACTGCTG